>JBDUAY010000025.1:0-24517 GCA_040004415.1 Bacteroidota bacterium
TTCATGTGCGCAAGTTAAATACAATTTGGAAGCATTGGTGTAATCTCCTTACCTTTGCACCCCACATCGCGAAGTAGAGCAGCGGTAGCTCGTCGGGCTCATAACCCGAAGGTCGGAGGTTCGATCCCTCCCTTCGCAACACAGGAAAGCTCACCCTATGGTGGGCTTTTTTAATTAAGTACTTTTGCCGGAGGAGGCAAAAGGTGTAAGGAATACGGCTTAGGGTAAATCCAGCGCTTCACCCTTCCACCAAACCCTTATATCTTTAACCTTTTTATGCATGAAAGCAGGTTTTGTAAATATATTTGGAAAGCCCAATGCGGGTAAAAGCACATTGCTGAACGCTTTACTGGGCGAGAAACTTGCCATTATATCTTCCAAAGTACAAACCACCCGTCACCGCATTAAAGGTATACTCACTACAAAAGAATACCAGCTGATTATTTCTGATACGCCTGGTATCATCGAACCAAAATATAAGCTGCACGAAAAAATGATGACGGCTGTAAAGGAGGCACTGGAAGATGCAGACGTAGCCATACTATTACACGATCTGACTGACAAGGATACAACTGAATCTCACGAAATATTTGCTGCACTGAAATTGAAAGTACCCGTGCTGGTTGTTTGTAATAAGTCGGATAAAGTAGGAAAGGAAAGAACGGCGGCTGCGGTTTCTTTTTTTAAAGAACAAACTTATTGCACAGATGTGGTTTCCATTTCAGCTATTAAAAGTTTGCATACAGATGATTTGCTGAAAAAAGTAACGGAACTTTTACCCGAAGGCCATCCTTTTTTTGCTGAAGATGATATAACCGATTTACCGGTTCGTTTTTTTGTGGGCGAAATGATTCGTGAAAAAATATATGAATTATACGAAGAAGAAATTCCTTACCACACCACCGTATTGGTGCAGGAATTTAAAGAGAAAGCAACACTTGTAAAAATACAGGCCGATATTATCGTACAACGCGATACACAGAAAGGGATTATTTTGGGTGAAAAGGGACAGGGAATTAAAACATTGGGAATGGCTGCCCGTGCAGAAATTGAAAAATTTCTCGGGCAAAAAATATTTTTAGAATTGTTTGTCAAGGTGAAACCCAAATGGCGCGACAATGATACTCATTTGAAAGAGTATGGTTATCATTAATGACCATTGCCCCCGCTTTTGGAGCGGGTTGGAGGTGAGGTCACCAATCAATTATCAATCATTAACCGATCAACGGATCAATTAAATTTTTATGAACGGATATACAGTAGCAATCGTGGGAAGGCCTAATGTGGGTAAGAGCACTTTTTTTAACCGCATGCTTGAACAACGCAAAGCCATCGTGGATGATGTGAGCGGCGTTACGCGCGACAGGCAATATGGCGTTACGGACTGGAATGGTAAATCATTTAATGTTATTGATACCGGCGGTTTTGTACCAGAGAGCCAGGACGTATTTGAAAAAGAAATTAAAAAGCAGGTTCTTGTGGCCATCCAGGAAGCAGACGCTATGGTATTTGTAGTGGATTGTGAAAGCGGTATTACTGAACTGGACGATTCCATGGCTAATGTTTTACGCAGAACTTCCAAACCGGTTTATCTTGTAGTAAATAAAGTTGATAACCATGAGCGCCTGCTGGAAGCCACTGAGTTTTACAGCATGGGTTTCGAATTTATATTTTTTCTTTCTTCTATGACGGGCAGCGGTACGGGTGAATTGCTGGACGCCGTTGTTGCAGGCATCCCGGCAGATGAAGAAGATGCATTAAAAGAAGGAGAGGGCCTGCCAAAATTTGCTATCATCGGTCAGCCCAATGTTGGAAAATCTTCTTTGCTGAACGCATTGATTGGTGCAGAAAGAACAATTGTAAGCGATGTAGCTGGTACCACGCGCGATACCATTCACACGCACTATAAAATGTTTCAGAAAGAATTTATTCTGATTGATACCGCCGGTGTTCGGAAGAAAACCAAGGTGATGGAGGATCTGGAATTCTACTCTGTCATTCGCGCTATAAAAGCGATGGACGAAGCAGACGTTTGCTTACTAATGCTGGATGCCGGCAAAGGCATCACCGCCCAGGATATTAATATTTTTAGCCTGGCAGCGCGCAAAGGAAAAGGGATTGTTCTGCTGGTTAATAAGTGGGATTTGATGGAAAAGGAAACCAATACCGCCCGCGATTACGAAAAAGAATTAAAAGAACGCATTGCGCCATTTTCAGATATTCCCGTGTTGTTTATTTCAGTGAAAGATAAATTGCGCATTTTTAAAGCAATTGAACTGGCGCTGGAAGTCTATGAAAACCGCAGTAAAAAGATACCTACCTCCGCATTGAACGATGCAATACAAGATGCTGTTAAAAGTTATCATGCACCAGTTGTACGCGGGCATGCCATCAGTATTAAATACGTATCTCAGCTGCCCACACCTGTTCCTTCATTTGCTTTTTTCTGCAATTTTCCGGACGATATAAAACAGCCTTATAAAAATTATCTCGAAAACAGGCTGCGTGAAAGTTTTAATTTTAAAGGAGTGCCCGTACGACTTTTCTTCAGAAAGAAATAGAAATACAAACTATTGTTCGTATGTGTAATTTTTTTAATGTTTGGATTTCATTAAAAACGATACCTTCGCGCGAATTATAAAATCCTTTAAAACAACACGTCATGAAAAAAATTTTTGCAATTCTTTCTATTGCTACAGTAATGGTAGCCTGTAACAATTCAGCAGATACTGCTACAAAAACTACAGATTCAACTACAGTTAAAGTTGATTCTACCGTAGTTAAGGTTGATACATCTGTAAAAGTAACTGCAGACACGTCAAAAATGATGGCTGATAGCACTAAAAAATAATTTAGGTTATTATAAGTATCAAATGGATCCTCCCCTCACCGGGAGGATTTTTTTTAAGATTACCTCCACGAAAAACAGCGTATGCCTGCCGGTTAATTGTTCAGGTAGCCTAAAAACTCCGGCCCAATAAGAAAAGAACGTAAAAAAACGGAGGATTTCATCATTGCGCTTTTGCGTCTGCCAATTAACTTACCAGCTTAAGAAAAAGCTTACTGCTTATGCCTTATACCTGGTTTGAAAAAAAATGCAGGCGCACACATCTCCTGCTATACACACTTACTTTATTTATGTCAGTAAATTTAACTGCCCAGGTTAAATGGACAGGCAGTGGAGGTGATGGACAATGGACAACCGCCAGCAACTGGACCGGAAATCAATTACCTGGCGCTACCGATGATATTTTGCTGGACAATAGCCTGATGCCTGGCAACTATACCGTTTTTTTACCAGGCCTGGCAATTGCCACCACCATCAAATCAATCACTATTTCGCCCGCTGCCGGCAATAATATACAGCTCACTTTATCCGCTTCTAATACGGCTGCGCCGGCTTTAACCGTTACTGGCCCGGGTTACGGCATAACTATTAACAATGGGGGAATGCTCGTTAATTCTTCCGGGTCATCCAGTACAGCTTCCATTGCAGTAACCGATTCTGTAAAAATTAATAACGGTGGCCAGTACACGCATAATACACGTTCTGCGCATGCCGCGCTGGTTACCGTTTTATCAAAACAGCCTGGTACCGAAAAGGGTATTTTTAAATTTGATGTGCCCGGCGGCGGGTACACATTTGCGTCCACTAACCGTACATATGGGACGCTTATTTTAAGTGCCGATGCATCCGGCGGCAGCCAGGCTTATGCTAGTAGCGCGGCCAGCCCGTTAACAGTTAATGGCGATTTTGTTATTAAGACGGGCGTAACTGTTAATCTTGATATTACGGCTGCAACGGCGATCAATGGGAATTATATACAAGAAGGCGGCATCTTTAATCTGGCCAGTCAACCCAATAATAATACAGTCTATATAAAAGGAGATCTTAATCAAAGTTCCGGAACGATTACAGAAACCTCAGGCGGCTTACCTGCTATTGAATTAAATGGTACCAATAATCAAAATATCAAAGTCATAGGAAATATCACCAACAGTATAGACTTCAGAATCAATAATCCTGCCGGCGTTACCATGACAAGCGCTTTGTCGCTTCCGTACAAACTTAGTTTACTAAATGGTGTGGTGCATGCACTTCCATATTTTCTAACATTGCTTACCGGTTGTAGTGTTGATGCCGATTCTACTTCCAGCACAAGTTTTGTAAGTGGCGCCTTAAGAAAAGAAGGTTTATCTGCTGCATCAAATTTTCTTTTTCCGGTAGGGGAAGATGGGGTACAGAGATGGATTGAATTAAAGAATGCAACGGGTACTTACACAATTGAATTTTTTAAATCGAATCCAAATATTTTTTCAACTGTTACCGGAACAGGCGTTCATCATATTTCTTCAATTGAATATTGGTCTGTAAATGCTGATGTGCAGTCGGTGGCAACTGCTGCAGTTGCCTTATCTTTTGATAATGTAAACAGCGGAGGTGTTACAGACATGGCAACTTTGCGGGTTGTTGAGCTGGTGGCTGGCACGTGGACAGACCAGGGTAATACCGCAACAACGGGCACGGCAGGATCGGCAGGCTCTGTGGTTAGTAGTTCATTAAATACGTTTGGACCCGGCGTAAATTATTTTACACTTGCCAGCAGTGATGCATTTCAAAATCCATTGCCGCTAAAACTGATTTCTTTTACCGGCTATTCAAATAACATTGTTAATATACTAAACTGGACGATTGAGCCTTATTGGCAACCTGCATCCCTTGAATTGCAATCATCTTCAAATGGTGTTTATTTTAGTTTTCTTTCAAAGATACATACAGATTCAAGTCAGTTGGGGTATCAGTATACAGACAAAAGAGAAGTAAGTGGTCCGCAATATTACCGGCTAAAAGCAATTGAAAAAGATGGAACAATTTTTTATAGTGGCAATATAGAAGTTGCTCCGTACGCCAACATAATTAAGGAAATTCAGCTGAGACCATCTGTTGTAAAAAACAACACAATTCTTTTTATCAATGCCGGCGCTGAGGTGCATAGCCAAATCAATATATATAATCCGGAAGGAAAACTGGTTGATGCACGGGACTTAATTTTGCAGGTTGGCAAAAATTATATTTCAATATTGGCAGAACATTTGGCAGTGGGGGTTTATACAGTAAGAATTGTTAGTACCGGTAATAAAATAAGTATTACCAGGTTTCTAAAATTGAGGTAATAGGATTATCCAGATAGGGCGCATAAGGGCGTTTAGAGCGGCCTCAGAAAAAAAGCGTTAAGAAATTTTCACGGTGAAGCGTTAAGCAGCGAAAGTTGCCTGGCTCTTTTCAAAAGTAATTCATAAGTCTCCGCTACTTAGCGCCCAAATGTTTGGCTTTAGACTCTTTCGCTGTAGCGTAACCGTGAAAATTTTAGCTTTTTTTCTGAAGCCTTGATTTTTTGCTTCTTTTTTATCAAGAAAAAAGAAGAGAAACCCTTTAATAACCCAGCGTTTAATTGGTTTTGCGTTCTAAATGGATAATCCTATGAGGTAAAATTTTTTTTCACAAGATAGCTCTGAATGGCTGATATCACAGGCTGTTATTATTTTGCCAATGCCGGGAAAATGATCGCGTTAAGGATGTTTAATTACAGTTACAACTTAAATGCCTTAATAATATGTTGAATCGTTTTTTTATACGTCACCAAATTCTCCTGCTCCTGTTTTATGAAACTGTTATTTTCTAATTTCCCGGTAACCGCATCCATCTCGTTCCTGTTTTCATACACCATCTTGCGAAAAGGATTGGTATAATCTTTTGCGCGGCTCTCATAAATACCTTTTACCATCCACTCTTTTGTGTAAATACCCTGCTGCAATAACTGTTTTAAACTTGCCGTGTTTTTTTTCAGGTTAACGCCATGTACACTATACAGCGCTGCCAATGCATGTTGCAGCTTTTGAACAGGATAGAGCGTTGCCTGCTTTTTATAAAAATTGTGCAGGCTGTCCCAGCTCTTTTTTTTGCTGGTGCGAATTTGTTGTAAAAATTTATTCAATTCATCTTCTGGTATCAGTTGCCCTCCCGCATTTATCCAGGGTTGTAATTTACCTGCAGTTGGAAGCTGGTCAACAAACTCATCCAGCGTTTTTACTTTCGAAATTTCTGCGAGCTCAAGTAATGCCGTAACAGCATAATAACTTATCAGCTCTTTAAAAATCTGGTATGCTTGCAAGCCCTTTATCAACACAACTTTACGATCGCTGTGCTCTGCGTCAATTACCAGTAGTTCTAAATCGTTCACCATTTTATTATTGGACTCTAATAATTTCTCTCCCGTTATTTTCATTTCGGCTTCCGGCATCCGCTGGTTAAATTTTTTCGCATACGCCTTGCCAACAATTAATTTCAGCAGCTCAAGCGAATGAATAATTTCATTGATGCTGTCTGGCGCCAAAAAATTATATTCAATTAGTTGCGTTTTATCTGTCCGCTTGTCGCGGTCAATATATTTCCATGCATTACGCGCAAGCGCATACATATTATACATGAACCAGTAAGCCGGCATAATAACCAGTTCATCTTTGCTGGTATCATTGCTTACCAATGAAAATGGAAATGAAATTTTCAATTCGGCCGGATAGTCTCCTTTTGCTAAAATAGAAAAACTGGCAAATATTGAATTGTGTTTTAGGCTTACACAGAGCCCTGGCCAAAATCCACGACCTGCAATAATTTCACCATCCGGACTGCGTGAATTATGATTGGATCCAATGGTTGCACCTGCCGCCATATTACTTTGACCCATTACCAGTGCTGCACACAAAAATGAATTGTTATGATGCTGCTCATGCGCTGGAAAAATAAGCGAGTTCAAAACTTCGCAACACGATATGGTTGCATTGTTGCCCAAATAAGAATTGATTAACCGCGCACCGTACTTTAATTGTGAATGAGACGCCATGAAAAACCGGACGGCCTTCACCCCATAGAAAATGCGGCAGCCTTCATTAATAATGCCATTGACCAGTTCGCACCCCTCGCCCACTTGCGACTTAGCCTTTGCATTAGAGTTAACAGTAAGGTTTTTTAATTTGTTGGCGCCTTTGATGTAGGCATCGCTCCCTATCCATACATCTTTTATAATAGCGCAATTTTTTATTACCGTTCGATCACCGATCTCTCCGTAATAGCCGCGGCGCTTGTCAAACGCATCATCCGTAAATTTTTTAAATGCATTTTGCAGTGCGCTGTCATCGCGGTACCGGGTCCATAAATATGCATCACCCGGTAACATCCCGTCAAATGGAATAATACTCCGGCCACCGTTTTCATTGCATACTTCCAGCCAGATACGATTCGCTTCATCTTCTCCCTCTTTTACAATACCGTTGCCAAAACGGGCATAACTGGTCGTTGCCAGCTCGTTCACATTTACAATCATGGTATCGTTTCCAATAATATAATGCGAAAGATAATTGCAGTTGTCGATGACCACATTGTTGCCGAGGTCTGAACTTATAATGGTACTGTTGTATAATCCAACTGGCCTGCGCAGGTTATGAAATTCCAGATAAAAAGCCTCCAGCCTGCCAATTCGAACCAATCCAAAAAATTTACAATTTTGAACCAGTTCCGGAGTAAATGCATCAGACACTAATATTTTATTCCAGTCGTCTGATGTGTTTCTGTTGCGCACCAGTACTTCAATTTCGTACGCAGTAAGTTTACGGTAACTGATGCCATTTTTATTTTGCTGATTGCGCAGGTAATATTCGTCTTTGCCTTTCGGAAGAAACCCGGTTGGAATAAAATTATAACCGAGCGTATTTACCGGGCTTTTACTGATAATGTTCATGATCGCTTTATAAGTTGTTGAACGTTGGATTTTTTTATTCAACTGTTACACTCTTCGCCAGGTTACGTGGCTTATCTACATCAAGATTTTTTGCAACGCCTGTATAATAGCTGAGTAACTGCAATGGAATAACACTCAGCACCGGTGCAACAATTTCATCCGCTTCGGGTACTATCATTACATCATCTGCCATGGCGGCAATTGTTTCATCATTCTGACTAATAACGGCTATCACTTTGCCTTTCCGGGCTTTTATTTCCTGTATATTACTCACAATTTTTTCGTAGTACAGATCTTTTGTAGCAACAAAAAACACAGGTAATTTCTCGTCTACCAGTGCAATCGGGCCATGCTTCATTTCTGCTGCGGGATATCCTTCTGCATGTATATAGGATATTTCTTTTAGCTTGAGCGCGCCTTCCAACGCTATCGGGAAATTATAGCCACGCCCTAAATACAAAGCATTGTTTGAATCTTTATATTTTTCAGCGATTCTTTTTATATTGTCTGTATTTTTTAAAACGATAGCCGCTTTATCTGGTATTTCCTGCAACTCTTTTAATAAATGCATATAACGTTCGTGGTCAATCGTTCCTTTTTCATACCCTACTTTTAATGCCACCATGGTAAGCACTACCAATTGCGCCGTAAATGCTTTTGTACTGGCCACGCCAATTTCAGGGCCTGCATGCGTATAAGCACCTGCGTGGGATATGCGTGCGATAGATGATCCAACCACGTTTAAAATTCCAAAAATAATGGCACCCTGCTCCTTTGCCTTTTCAATAGCAACAATCGTATCCGCTGTTTCACCACTTTGCGAAATAGCAATAATAACATCACCTTTATGAACGACCGGATTGCGGTAACGAAATTCAGATGCATATTCAACTTCTACAGGAATACGGCATAACTCTTCAATTACATATTCTGCCACCAGTCCGGCATGCCAGCTGGTACCGCAGGCTATGATAATAATGCGCGGCGCATTTTTCAATTGCTCAATATAATTCTGTACACCACTCATGGTAATCGTACCGGCAGCTGCGTCCAATCTTCCGCGCAAACAATCATAAATGGTAGCTGGCTGTTCAAAAATTTCTTTCAGCATAAAGTGGTCGTAGCCGCCTTTTTCAATGGCCGCCAGTTCCAGATCAAGTTTTTGTATGAAGGGCGTAATTTTTTCGTTGCCAAGATTTTTCAAAATCAATTCATCGGGACGAAGTATGGCCAGTTCATAATCATTAACATACACCACTTCTTTGGTATATTCAATAATGGGGGAGGCATCAGATGCAAGAAAATGTTCGCCTTTGCCAACACCAATAACCAACGGACTACCTTTTCTTGCAGCAATTAATGTATCAGGATTATCAGAATCCAGCAGCACAATTACATACGCGCCGGTTACGCGTTTTAAAGCAATACGCAATGCCTCTTCAAGACTGCATTCATTTTTTTGTTGTATGTCTTCAATAAAATTCAGCAACACTTCTGTATCCGTATCACTCTTGAAAACATAGCCTTTGTTCTGCAAATCTTTTTTCAACTGCGTATAGTTTTCAATAATACCGTTATGTATCATAGCCAGTTTTCCATTGGCTGATACATGTGGATGTGCGTTACGGTCGCTGGGCTCTCCGTGTGTTGCCCAGCGGGTATGGCCAATACCAATATTTGCATGCATATCTACGCCCACAACACTTTCTTCGAGTTCTGCTACACGACCTTTTTTCTTATATACTTTTAATCCATTGTTCAGCAAAGCAACACCGGCACTGTCATATCCACGATACTCAAGACGCTTCAAACCTTTTAAAATAACCGGGTAAGCTTCACGTGGACCGATATAAGCAACTATTCCGCACATAAACTGAAATTTTAATAAAAATTAAATTTTGTCAAAAATAAGGCTATTAAGATGCCTGATCTTTGATTTTTTGATGCCTGTTTTGCGCAGACTATAATTCATAACAGTCAACTGATCTGTACTGTAGACAGGTGGTGGATGTGTTTGGCGATGCCATTTGCCTTACCTGCCAGCGGCCATACTAAATCACAAAATCACTACATTACAAAATCAGCACCTAGGTTTCAGCAGGACGGCTCAGGACGATTTAGCCCTTGCCCGCACTTACATTTAAATGTTGTTTCACCATCATATCACTTGCTATATGAACAAATGGATTCTATTTTTTCTCTTCTTCTCTATTTGCCTGGAGACATTTGCGCAACCTTTATTGGAAACCGGCGCGCAAAAAATGCCCGCGGTATGGATTGACAAAGACACACACCACAAAGTAATGAGGCTCACCAGCAACGGACGCAGCAATATGAGTTTTTACTTTCACAACAATCCCTTTGTTGCAAATAAAATGATCTTTTATAGCAGTGCGGCTACGCAATCAGAAAGTGAAAAAGCAATTAAACAGGAAACGTATAATAGCAATACAAAAGATAAACAATTATACCTGGTTGATCTTAAAACGTTGCAATCAGCGCCGGTTACAAAACAATCCTCACCCATGAATGGCGAGATAGCAGGCAAACATGGTAACAATGTTTATTACCAAATACAGGATAGTATTTATGAAACAAACATTGGAACAAAGAAAACAGATCTTGTGTATGTTTTTCCGGCTAATTTTAAAGCCAGTATTACTACATTAAATTCGGATGAAACGTTGCTGGCAGGCGCATGGTCGGATGATAAAGAAAAAGAGCTGCTTAAAAACAATCCCAATAAAGCTGATTACTTTAATATTATTTATGAAGCGAAGCTGCCGCGGACGTTATTCACCGTCAATGTTCGTACAAAAGAATTAAAAAAAATTTTTACTGACAGCGCCTGGTTAAATCATGTGCAGTTCTCACCCACGGATGCAAACCTGCTCATGTTTTGTCATGAGGGTCCGTGGCATAAGGTTGACCGGATATGGACAATTAATGTGCAGTCAAAAGAAATAAAACTGATTCATAAAAGAACCATGAATATGGAGATTGCCGGACATGAATGGTTTGCTCCCGATGGAAAAAAGATTTGGTTTGATTTGCAAATGCCAAAAGGAGAAGCCTTTTTTGTTGCGGGTGCGGATCTGAAAACCGGGATTGAAAAGAAGTATGCCATTACGCGCGATGAATGGAGTATTCATTTTAATATATCACCCGATCAAAAATTATTCTGTGGGGATGGTGGAAATGAAGGACAGGTAGCCCGGGCAAAAGATGGTATGTGGATTTACCTGTTTACGCCCGATGGAAATAAATTCAAATCTGAAAAGTTGGTGAACATGAAACATCATAATTACCGGCTGGAGCCTAATGTTCATTTTTCACCCGATGGCAAATGGATAATATTCCGCGCTAATTTTGAGGGCGTGGAAAATGTGTATGCCGTGGAAATCAGGAAACAGGGATTAGGTTCTGGAACCTCAGGAAGGAATTAATTTTTGGGTTCGAAAATTTAATCAAAAATATTTCATGAAAAAGAATAAACTGCTTGCTTTTCTCCTGCTGTTTTTTGTTACAGCACAAGCCCAAATACAATGGCCGGTTATTACACAAACAGCTAAGCCCTGGACACGGTGGTGGTGGCAGGGCAGTGCAGTGAATAAAACAGACCTGGGCATCGCGATGAAAAAATATCAGCAGGCGGGCCTGGGTGGTTTGGAAATTACACCAATCTATGGCGTGAAGGGTTACGAAAGCCAGTTCATTACTTACTTGTCTCCGCAATGGACCGGCATGTTACAATTTACGCTGCAGGAAGCAAAACGGCTGGGAATTGGTGTTGATATGGCAACCGGAACTGGCTGGCCATTTGGTGGACCGCACGTTACGCCAGGCGATGCTTGCAAAAATATTAATCTTACCACATATTCTTTAAAAGCTGGGGAACAGCTACAGCAACCAATAATATTTATACAACAACCATTGGTGCGGGTGGAAAGTGGTAAGGCGCCTGATATAAAAACATTATCGTACCCAATAGCAACCAATAAAAATTTACAGGGATATGCGTTTGACCAGGTGCGGTTTGAACTGCGGCTACCGCTCACATTATTAATGGCCTATTCAGATAAAGGCGATAAATTAGAATTAACAGATAAGGTTGATACTGCTGGCAAATTAAACTGGACAGCCCCCGCGGGTAACTGGGCGTTGTATGCACTCTTCCAGGGGTGGCATGGTAAAATGGTAGAACGCGCCGCGCCCGGTGGCGAAGGCGATGCCATTGATCATTTTTCAATTGCGGCATTGAATAATTATTTATCTGTTTTTGATACAGCATTTTCGGGTAGGGATATTAGTTATCTCCGATCTTTTTTTAATGATTCTTATGAAGTAGATGATGCGCGCGGACAAAGTAACTGGACGCCCGACTTTTTACAGCAATTTAAACAGCGTCGCGGTTATGATCTGAGAAATGAATTACCGGCATTATACCAGAAAGATAGTACCGGGAAGAATATAAGGGTACTGTATGATTATCGGCAAACCATTTCTGAATTGCTGTTGGAAAAATTTACTACACCCTGGCACGAATGGGCAAAGGCCAAGGGAAAAATAATACGTAATCAGAGCCATGGATCTCCCGCCAATATTTTAGATTTATATGGGGCGATTGATATACCAGAAACAGAAGGAACCGATATTTTGCGCTTTAAGTTTGCGACGTCAACAGCGCATGTCATGGGCAAACCACTCGCATCTTCTGAATCTGCTACCTGGCTGGACGAGCATTTTCAATCATCATTGGGAGATGTAAAACTGGCGATTGATAAATATTTTGTTGGCGGCGTGAATCATATTTTTTATCATGGTACCAATTATTCGCCACCCAATGAACCGTGGCCGGGTTGGCTATTTTATGCAGCAGTACATTTTACGCCGGCCAATTCTTTCTGGAAAGATTTTCCAACGCTTAATAATTATATCGCCAGGTGCCAGTCTTTTTTGCAAAGCGGGAAGCCAGACAATGATGTATTGCTTTATTTTCCTTTTCCTGATAGAATTTCAGAGCCGGGTACTGAAATGTTGCATCATTTTGATGGCATGCGCGGTTTTGAAAACACTGTTTTTAAAAGCGGCGCCGAGTATTTGTTAAAGCAGGGTTACGCATTCGATCTTATTTCTGATAAACAAATACAACAGCTAAAAAATAATAAGCAATTACTGGAAACTGGTGGGGTGAGTTATCAAACCATAATGCTGGCAGATACTAGATATTTGCCGTTGGAAACCATGCAAAAATTGTTGCAATTGGCAGGTGATGGTGCAACGGTGATAATATTAAAAAACCTACCTGCAGATGTACCCGGACTTGGGAATTTGACGGAAAGGCAATCAGCGTACAAACAACTGATATCCAGTTTGCATTTTACGGTTGATGGGGGTATGAAAAGAGCCACGGTTGGTAAAGGTATATTTTTAATGGGCGATGATTTGCAGGCATTATTATCTGCCGCGAAAATAAGAAGAGAACCGATGGTAGATAATGGATTGCAATATGTACGGCGCCAATACGTGGGCGGCAATTATTATTTTATATCGAATGCAGGAACCACTGCATTTTCGGGCGAAGTAGCACTGCAGGTAAAGGCTGCCAGCGCGCTGTTGTTTGATCCAATGCAGGAAAGAAAAGGACGCGCAAAAATAAAAACGGTTGCAGGTGGTAATATTGCTGTTTATCTCGATTTACAAGCAGGCGAAAGCGTTATCGTGCAAACATCAGCCAGTAAAATTAATGGCAATCTTTTTCCGTACGCAATAGCAAAGGGCGATGAGCAAACTGTTTCCGGCAAATGGAAAATTACTTTTGTTAGCGGGGGACCGGTCTTGCCCCCAGCCGCTACTATAAAAGCATTAGGCTCATGGACTGACTTGCCAAATGAAGAAGTGAAAAGATTTTCTGGCACCGCTCAATATACTATTGATTTGAGAAAGCCATCTGGTAATATGCCGGCCTGGAAATTGGATCTTGGCGACGTAGGAGAAAGTGCCGAAGTTATATTAAATGGAAATAAACTGGGCGTTTTGCTTGGCCCGGTTTATCAATTGATTATCCCTGCAGCAGCATTTAAAGCAGCAAATATTCTACAGGTAAATGTAACCAATGGCATGGCAAACCGCATTGCAGATTTGGATAAACGCGGTGTGGTTTGGAAGAAATTTTACAATATTAATTTTCCCGCGAAGCTGGCAAAAGATCGTGGAGCAGATGGTTTATTCACGGCTGCCAGCTGGCAACCAAAAGCTTCAGGTTTAATTGGGCCGGTTACGCTAACCCCTGTTATATTTGTGCAATAATTACATCAAACCAAAAAATATTGATCATGAAACAATTGCTCTGCCTTTTATTAATAGCAACTACTGCCGGTAATACGTTGTTTGCTCAAACGAAGGATGAAAAGGAAGTAGCTGCTGCAGTAGAAAATCTTCGTAAAGCGATGATTAATCCCGCCAGGGCCTTATTGGAGAATATGACTGTTTCAGATTTAAGTTATGGTCATTCAAGTGGCAAAGTGCAGGATCGGGAAGCATTTATAGAGGCACTGGTGAGCGGTGCTTCAGATTTTGTTACAATAGATTTATCGGAACAAACAATCAAAGTTACCGGTAACACCGCTATTGTTCGCCATGTATTAAATGCTACCAGCAATGATGGTGGAAAACCAGGTGTTGTAAAAATTGCAATACTGCTGGTATGGATAAAACAAGGGAAGGAATGGAAATTACTGGCAAGGCAAGCAGTAAAAATTTAACCTGCCCGTTTCATTTTGCAATACATCTGCATGCAAAAAATTACCTGGCATCCTGCTGCACATTTTCTATTTACAGTAATTAGTTTGCTGTTGGTATTGCCGGCAATGAACCAGCAACGAGCTGCCAAACCACTTTACCGTGATCCGGTATATGATGGCGCTGCCGATCCGGTAATTATTTACAATAAACAGAAACAAAAGTGGTGGATGTTTTATACTAACCGCCGTGCTACTATCACAGATACAACCGGTGTGGCATGGGTACATGGCACACGGATAGGCATCGCGGAATCTGACGACGGGGCTGGTTGGAAGTATAAAGATACCGCCAATATTAACTTCCGCGCGGATAGCGGCTATACATTTTGGGCGCCCGATATTACCTGCAACAACGGTATATACCATATGTTTGTTACGTACGTACCCGGCATCTTTACCAATTGGGATCATCCGCGTGATATTATTCATTGCACCAGTAAAGATTTACTGAACTGGAAATATGAATCAACCTTGTCATTGGCGAATCATAAAGTAATAGATCCAAGTGTTTTTCATTTGCCGGATGGTAGCTGGCGTTTGTGGTACAACAATGAAAAAGATGGCAAATCGATTTATTATGCAGACAGTAAAGATTTATATAATTGGGTTGATAAAGGAAAAGCAATTGATGCACACGGCGAAGGCCCGAAAATCTTTACGTTTCAAAATAAATACTGGATGGTAGTGGATGTTTGGAAAGGAATGGAAATTTATCATTCAGATGATTTATTAAACTGGACAAAACAAGCCACCCGAATTTTAGAACAACCCGGCAAAGGATTAGACGATCAGTCTATTGGTGGGCATGCCGATGTAGTAGTTAACAACAACCGGGTGTTTCTTTTTTATTTTACGCATCCCGGCAGGAGAAAAGACAAACCGGCAGCGCGCGGGACATTGGAAGACAAACGCAGCCTGATACAATTAACAGAATTGATTTATGAAAATGGTGAACTTGTTTGCGACCGTAACAAACCCGTTTTTATAAAACTTACTCCTGAAAAATGACAAGATAGTGTTGTGTAACGCGCCCGGGAATTCATCATTTTACAACAATGCCGATTCGTTAAGACCTTTTACCAGACTCTTTCGAACGGCTGGCCGGGCAGGCTTTGAAGGGGAACTAAAGGATGTCAAAACGAAATCTTTATCTAAACTGAATTCTCATAAATAACAATCACAAATATTTTATAGTTTTAAATAATAATAACACGATGATGAAAACGATAGCAAAGCCAATGATAGCGTCCGCTTTATTTTTCTTACTCTCCGTAATGTGTATCGCTCAGCCAAAAAATAAGTATAAGCCAGATAAAGCGTTGCTGCAAACCATTCGGCAGAATTTTATAGATGCAGATGCACAATATAAAGTATTGATGAAAAACCTGCCCGAAGATTCATTTCCTAAAACATATTATCCTGACAGGCAGGCATACGGCTTTAGTAATGCAAGCTGGTGGTGCAGTGGTTTTTACCCGGGAACATTACTTTATCTGAATGAACAAAACAAAGATGAAGTTTTGTATAATGAGTCCGCCCGTATACTTGAGTTGTTGAAAAAAGAGCAATTCAATACAGGTACACATGATCTTGGTTTTATGATGTATTGCAGTTTTGGCAATGCGAACCGTATATCGCCCAAACCGGAATACAAAGAGATTTTGTTGAACAGCGCAAAGTCGCTGTCTACACGTTTCAATCCAGCTGTTGGGTGCATAAAGTCATGGAATTCTAAAGACCCAAACGATTTTCTCGTAATCATTGATAACATGATGAACCTGGAATTATTATTTTGGGCTACAAAAGTAACCGGCGATTCTTCGTTTTATAAAATTGCGGTTACGCATGCCAATACTACCATGCAAAATCATTTCAGGCCAGATTATAGTTCATACCACGTCATAAATTATAATGGAGAAACCGGTGCGGTGAAACAAAGGAAAACAGCGCAGGGTTTTGCCGATGAATCTGCCTGGGCGCGCGGACAAGCATGGGGTTTATATGGTTTTACCGTTGCGTACCGTGAAACAAAGAATAAAAAATATCTTGATCAGGCGAATTACATTGCGCATTTTATATTATCGAATCCTAATCTGCCGGCAGATAAAATTCCATACTGGGATTTTAATGCGCCCGGTATGCCAAATGTATTGCGTGATGCTTCTGCCGCTGCTGTTATGGCGTCTGCTTTAATTGAATTAAGCAGGTATGCCAGTGCGCAACAATCAAAAGAATACATGCAGGTAGTAGAAACAATATTAAAGACGCTGTCAACGCCGCAATACAAAGCAGCGCCAGGAAAAAATGGCGGATTTATTATACAGCATTGCGTAGGTCATCTTCCGGGCAAATCTGAAGTAGATGTTCCGCTTACATATGCCGATTATTATTTTGTGGAAGCAATGAAACGTTATAAAGCACTTGCAAAATGAAAATGATTTTAATTGCGTTGTTGTTTATTCTTTCATGTAGTAATATTAATGCACAGGGCAATACTGCAGTTAATAACGATAGAGCAACATGGCTTCATTATCTGGAAAAAATTGCCGCTCCAGTTTTATCAAACCTGGCAGGAGATAAATTAAAAGAAAATATGCCGCTGGTATTGTCTGAAAGAATTGACAATAAAGAGTCACGTACAAGAGCAGCCTACCTGGAAGCATTTGGAAGAACGATGGCGGGTATTGCGCCCTGGTTAAACCTGGAAGGTGGATCGAATGAAGAAGTCGTCATGCGGAACAAATACCGTGATTGGGCATTGAAGGCAATCCGCAATGCAACAAATCCTGCTGCAAAGGATTACCTAACCTGGAACGGTAGTGGTCAACCGTTGGTCGATGCATCTTTTCTTGCTTTGGCTTTGGTAAGGTGCCCGTGGTTATGGGAACATTTAGATGATGGAACACGCCACCAGGTTGTAACTGCGTTTAAGCTTACCCGCAATATTACACCCGGTAATAATAACTGGATATTATTTTCAGGAATGATAGAGGCATTCTTTTGCAAATACGATCTCGAATACGATGCATTGAGAATCGAATATGGGATCCGTGAATTTTCGCAGCATTGGTATGCAGGCGATGGTTTGTTTTCTGATGGCCAGCAATATCATTGGGATTATTATAACAGTTACGTCATTCAGCCTTACCTGGCGAATATACTGGCCTGCTTAAAGTCAAAAGGAAAGACTGTTGACGCATTTGCGCCGAAGCTGGAAAAGATAAATAAGCGCTATGCTGTTCTGCAGGAGAGAATGATTAATACAGATGGAACCTTCCCGGTAACAGGGCGTTCAATTGTTTATCGTGGTGGCGCATTTCACCACCTCGCAGATATGGCATTAAGAAAACAATTGCCGGAATCATTACCCCCTGCGCAAGTTCGATCTGCGCTGACGGCCGTACTTAAAAAAACATTTGAACCTCCTGCTACTTTCACAGAAGATGGTTGGTTGGTCATTGGTTTGTATGGCAATCAACCCGGACTGGCAGATACTTATATTAATACGGGAAGTCTGTATCTGTGTTCAACCATTTTATTACCGCTTGGGTTACCGGATACAGATGAGTTCTGGTCTAAGCCGGCCATGGAATGGTCTTCAGTTAAAATCTGGAGCGGAAAGGATATGCCGGCAGATCATGCGTTGGATTTGCCGTGATAAAATACAATAAAAAGATATAGTGAAACAAGGTATAGGCGAAGCAGATATGGCTTTATGAATTGGGCTGAAGCCGATGAACTCTTTGCTAATATTCCGGCCTGAAGACCAGGAGTTATGATAGCCGGGGCAATACTGTTGGAACATATCATATCCTGAAAACGGGGTTAATGGTTTTCAATAACCCACGGCTTCAGCCGTGGGAATTGCAAGAAGGTTCACGGGCTTTAGCCCAAATAAAAAATAAACTAAACCACCTATGTCATTTGTTAAAATTATGATCCATTGTGTTTGGAGTACAAAAAACAGAGAACCCTTATTGACAAAAGAAAAGCGAATTGAGATTATTAAGCAGATCGAAGAAGGAACACGTGAAAAAAATATTTTTATTGAATGTATGAATGGCTATACTGATCATCTTCATGCGTTGGTGAGTCTTGGTAAAAAGCAAAATATTGCTGATATAATGCAGCAAATAAAAGGACGATCATCATTTTGGATCAATAATAACGCTAAATTTTTTCCGAACAAATTTGAATGGGCTGATAAATACTATGCTGTGTCTGTGAGCGAGTCACAGCTGAATAAAGTAAGAAACTATATTAATAATCAGGAGGAGCATCATAGAAAGATCACGTTTACACAAGAGTGTGATGAATTCATTGGTAAGTACGGCTTTGGTGAGTTGGGCTGAAGCCCATCAGCGCTTACTAATATTCCCCGGCCTGAAGGTCAGGGTTAATGTTAGTGCGGCTGTAAGAGAAGATATCGACTTTATGAATTA
This sequence comes from Bacteroidota bacterium, assembly GCA_040004415.1. Taxonomy (GTDB): domain Bacteria; phylum Bacteroidota; class Bacteroidia; order Chitinophagales; family Chitinophagaceae; genus JACMLD01. Next base: position 19,042 of record JBDUAY010000025.1, read on the forward strand.
GGCCGAAGCGTATCAGTTCTTACTAAAATCCCCGGTCTAAAGGCCAGGGTCAATATCGGCCGGGGCATACTGTTGCAGCGTATCACATTGTGAAAACCAGGTTAAAGGTTTTCAATAACCCACGGCTTCAGCCGTGGGATGTACAGGCAAGCGTTGACGGGCTTTAGCCCAAATAAAAATACTCCCCGGCCTGAAGAGCAAGACTAAAGCCAGCAGCCCTAAGAGTCAAGTTGATTATTATTACAAGGTTTTCAATAACCCACGGCTTCAGCCGTGGGAATTGCAAGAAAGTTCACGGGCTTTAGCCAAAAGAAAAAATAGTATGAAAAAAATAATTGTATTAGCAATAGCCCTGTTCTTGTTGCAAACTGGATTCTCTCAAACCAATGATCCGGTCTATATGTTTTCTTATTTCAAAGACAACGGTGAAGATGGATTGCATCTCGCATACAGTGCAGATGGTTGTTCGTGGTCTGCATTAAATGACGGAAAATCTGTATTGAAGCCCACTGTTGCAAAAGATAAGCTAATGCGTGATCCATGTATCATTCGTGGTGCAGATAATAAATTTCACATGGTGTGGACCGTTAGCTGGAACGATGGCGGAATCGGTTATGCTAACTCAGCCGATCTAATTCACTGGAGTGACCAGCAATTTATTCCGGTAATGAAGGATGAACCGGCGGCACGCAATTGCTGGGCGCCGGAAATTTTTTACGATGCTGGTAGTAAAGAATATATGATCTATTGGGCAACAACGATACCTGGAAGATTTATGGCAGGAGACACAGCAGGAGATGATAAATATAATCACCGGATTTATTACGTCACCACCAAAGATTTTAAAACATTCAGCAAAACAAAATTGTTGTATGACCAGGGATTTAATGTAATTGATGCAACCATACAAAAAGATGACAACCGGTATGTCATGTTTTTAAAAGACGAAACAAAAAATCCACCCCAGAAAAACATACGCATTGCCTTCAGTGACGCGCTAACCGGCAGCTACAGCGCTCCATCAGCACCAATTACCGGGCGTTACTGGGCTGAAGGACCAACTGTCATAAAAATAAATGGTAAATGGATAATGTACTTTGACAAATACACTGATCATAAATACGGTGCAGTGGAGTCTTCAGATCTCATTAACTGGCTGGATATATCTGATAAGATAAATTTCCCGAAAGGAACCCGCCATGGAACTGTATTTGAAATAACGAAAGAAGAATTTGACAGGCTCAAAATTTTTCTTAACTAGGCTTCATAGAAAAGTGTTTAATTGGTTATTAATCTGATAAAATAATATCCCGCCATAGTCATTTATCAGGATACATCAGGACGGATACAATTGTTTGAAACAGTAACTTTAACGTTCACTAAAGATTGCCTTGCTATGCCACGCTATTTTAAATACTTCTTCGCCACTTCATTTGCTATTTTTTCTTTCATTATTGCATTTGCTGAAATAAAATTGCCGGCAATTATAGCAGATAATATGGTGCTGCAGCAAAATACCACTATAAAATTGTGGGGTTGGGCCAATGCCGGCGAAAAGATTACTGTTACAGCAAGCTGGAGTAAAATACCTGTTTCTGTTAGTGCAGATGATAATGGAAAGTGGATACTCAGTATGAAAACTTCTAAAGCTGGTGGTCCTTACACTATTCTCTTTGCTGCCTCTAATTCAATAACCGTAAACAATGTTTTGCTGGGAGAAGTTTGGCTGGCATCAGGTCAGTCGAACATGGAATTTTTTATGACGAAAATGGGAGGAGGTTATACAGGTGTATTGAATTATGAGGAAGAAATTAAAGCAGCCAATTATCCGCTTATACGCATGATAGATATACCCAATAAAGTAGCTGATGATCCACAAACAGGTTTTATTGGTAAATGGAAAATTTGTTGCCCGCAAACAGCAGACACTTTTTCAGCAGTGGCGTATTATTTTGCAAAAGAAATTCATACAGCAACTGGCTATCCTATTGGTATCATCAACGCAACTTGGGGCGGTACGCCTGCTGAGTCGTGGACGCGCAAAGAAATCCTCGAGGGTGATAGCAGTCTTAATATTATTCTTGAACGCTATAAAAAGCAATCCGATGAATATCCTGCAGCGTTTGAAAAATATAAAGCCGCGCTGGATAAATGGAAAGCAGACACCAGTATCACCAAAGGCGCTGCACCACGTGAACCGATAGGTCCGCATCATAACAATTCGCCATATAAATTATACAATGGAATGATTGCACCTGTATTGTCTTACACAATTAAAGGTGTTATTTGGTACCAGGGCGAAGGCAATGCCGGACGTGCAGCGCAGTACCGGCGCTTGTTTCCTGCAATGATTAATAACTGGCGCGATGATTTTAACAATAAAAAAATGCCTTTTTATTTTGTGCAGATTTCTCCGCATCAAAGTCAGAACCCTGAAATACGTGATGCACAATTATACACACTACAAACAGTACCTTATACTGGTATGGTAGTAACTACAGATAATGGCGATTCGTTGAATATTCATCCGCGAAATAAAAAATTGGTGGGTGAAAGGCTATCGTTGTGGGCGTTAAAAAATGAGTATGGAAAAAAGGATATCGTGGTAAGCGGGCCATTGTATAAGTCAATGAAAGCAACAGGCAATAAAATAGCTCTCCGTTTTGATTATGCAGACGGTCTGCAGGCGAAAGATGGCGATTTGAAGGAATTTACCATCGCCGGTGCAGATGAGAATTTTGTTCCTGCAAAAGCAACAATAGAAGGTAATACAATAATTGTTTGGAGCGACACTGTTGCGAAACCGGTTGCGGTAAGGTTTGCATGGAGAAACGTTCCCCACCCTAACCTATACAACAAATCGGATCTGCCTGCATCACCCTTTAGAACAGACAATTGGAAACTTATAACAGAAGGGAAAAACTAATGATAAAGATTTTATCAACCATATTGGTTCTATGTGTCATATCCATGCAAAGTGCAAAGGCACAAACAGGCAGTGATATGAGCTGGACAAATAAAGTGGGCGCAACAGCGCTGCCTTCCGCTCAAAAAGTATTTAATACAGCTGACTATGGTGCGGTCAATGATACAAATATAATCAGCACAACTTTCATTCAGAAGGCAATTGACGATTGTGCTGCAAAAGGTGGTGGCATGGTGGTTTTTAAGCCCGGAACATATGTCTTGGGATCGATTTTCTTGAAAACAAATGTGCAACTGCGCATAGATAAAGGCGTTCTATTACTCGGTTCTCAAAACTTCAATGATTACCCCGAAATAGATACGCGGATAGCGGGTATTGAAATGAAGTGGCCAGCTGCGCTGATAAACATTATCAGTGTAAAAAATGCTGCACTTACCGGTAAAGGTGTTATTAATGCAAGAGGAAAATTTTGCTGGGATAAATATTGGCGTATGCGCAAAGAATACGATGCAAAAGGTTTGCGCTGGATTGTAGATTATGATGCTAAACGCGTGCGCACTATTTTAGTCCAGCATTCATCCAACGTCAGCATACAGGATATTATCGTAAAGAATGCCGGGTTCTGGACAGTGCAATTATTATATTCAGATCATATAACAGTTGACGGAATTGTCGTTAAAAATAATGAAGATGGAAAGGGCCCAAGCACAGATGGTGTTGATGTTGATTCCTCCACCTGGGTGTTGATTGAAAATTGCGATATTGATTGTAATGATGATGATTTTTGTTTGAAAGCTGGGCGCGATTGGGACGGCCTCCGCGTAAATAAGCCAACAGAATATGTTGTTATTCGTAATTGTATTGCACGAAGGGGAGGTGGTTTGCTTACTTTGGGCAGCGAAACTTCCGGTGGTATTCGTCATGTGCTGGCTACTGATTTAAAAGGCAAGGGCACTGGCAATGGATTTCATATAAAATCTGCTACCACCCGCGGCGGAACAGTAGAAGATATTCATTTTCAAAATTGCACACTGGACAGCGTTGGCAATGCTTTTATGTTTACCATGAACTGGAACCCGGCATACAGTTATTCAACATTACCTGCTGGTTATAATTATGATTCAATACCTGCTCATTGGAAAGTATTGTTGCACAAAGTAGAACCTGCAGAAAAAGGTATTCCGCATTTTAAGAATATTTTTGTTTCTGGTATTACCGCTGCCGGAGTGAAAAAAGTTATTAACGCCGCAGGCTTAAAAGAATCTGCTTTACAGAATTTTCATTTTAGCAACATTGTAATTAAAGGCAAATCGGCTGGTGATATTTCATACGCAAATGATTGGTTATTCAGCAATGTGACTATTACAGGTGCTGATGGCAAGAAGCTGGATGTAACCAATTCCGGACAAATGAAACTTGCAGACAATTAACTGGTATTCTTCAAAAAGTTAAATTGGGCGGTAAACTCTACATCAACATGAAAAAAAATATAATAATATTTCTATTTTTTTGTATAACCTGGTTGAATCGTTTGAATGCGCAGCAGTTGAAAGATACGGCTTTCATTTATGTACATGCGGGTTCAGAGATTGCAGATATGAAACCCATGTGGGCATGGTTTGGGTACGATGAACCCAATTATACGTATATGAAAGATGGAAAAAAATTATTGTCGGAGATCGCTGCGTTAAGCCCGGTACCCGTACATGTGCGTACACATAATTTGTTAACCACCGGTGATGGCACTGCTGCATTAAAATGGGGTTCTACAAACGTTTATACGGAAGATGCCAATGGTAAGGCTATTTATAATTGGCGCATTGTTGATTCTATTTTTGATACGTATGTACAACGTGGTATGAAGCCGCTCGCGCAAATGGGTTTTATGCCAGAAGCATTGTCAACGCATCCTGAACCATATCAGCATCACTGGCAACCCGGTATGGATTACAAATATATATTTACGGGTTGGGCGTATCCGCCAAAAGATTACAGCAAATGGGGAGAGTTAATTTATCAGTGGGTGAAACATTGCGTGGAGCGTTATGGAAAAGATGAAGTGAATAGCTGGTATTGGGAATTATGGAACGAACCGAATGGTGGAAACGGTTATTGGAAAGGAGACGTGCACGACTATTGTAAATTATATGATTATTCTGCTGCCGCGGTAAAGCGTGCGCTTCCTTCTGCAAAAGTTGGTGGCCCGCATGCAACGGGTCCTTCGGGACACGGTGCGGCTGACTTTCTGAAAACATTTCTGACGCATTGCATCAGCGATACCAATTATGTAACCGGCAAGATTGGATCTCCTATCGATTTTATTGCCTTTCATGCAAAAGGTGCGCCGCGTGTGGTAAATAATCATGTACGCATGAACGTTGGTCAGCAACTGCGCGATATATCAAGCGGGTTTGCGATTGTTGCTTCTTATCCTGCATTAAAAGATCTCCCCATTATTATTGGCGAAAGCGATCCGGAAGGTTGTGCTGCTTGTGGAATGGCAACCAACCCGGAAAATGCATACCGCAATGGAACGATGTACTCATCTTA
>JBDUAY010000292.1:0-7401 GCA_040004415.1 Bacteroidota bacterium
GCCGTATTGTATTCAGCCATTTGCAGGATAAAGCAGCGGTTACAGACCTGTTCAGCACGGTTAGTGAAAAGGTAGCGGGCCGCCCCGGTGGTTACACCCGTATTATTAAATTGGGTAAACGTGTAGGTGATAATGCAGAGACTGCCATGATTGAACTGGTTGATTTCAACCTCATTTACGGTAAAGGTGTTGAAACAAAAGCAGAACCGGCGAAAAGAACACGTCGCAGTGCAAGCAAGAAAAAAGCGGGCGATACAACTGCTGAACCTGCTGCAGATGCAACTACAGACGAAAAAACAGAAGCATAAATTGTACAACACATTTTATACAAAGCGGAACTATTGTATGGTTCCGCTTTTTTTATATGATTGCCGCAGATTCGCAGACTAACAGGACCAGGTGGTTCAGGGTGCTAACGGTAGAATACAGTTTGCATGCTTACAGTTGAAATGTTGCACACCTGCTGCCATAATTTCCACATTTTCGGCATGGGCATTTTTCTCACATTTAAAATACTTTTCTTTGCAAAACTTATAAATCAATATGGCCACAACACAACAACAAACCGCTACATTGGTACTTGCAGATGGAACCGTATACCACGGTAAGGCTTTTGGTACCATTGGCACTGCAACTGGTGAAATTTGTTTTAATACCGGTATGACGGGCTACCAGGAAGTGTTTACAGACCCTAGTTACTATGGGCAGGTGCTGATTATGAATAATGCACACGTTGGCAATTATGGTGTTAAAGATGCGGATGTTGAATCTGACGGTGTAAAAATTAAAGGCTTGATTGGCCGGAACCTGGAAGAACAATTTAGCCGCAAAATGGCCCAGGGGCCGATGGATGAATACCTTAGACAACAACACATCGTTTGTATAGAAGGTGTTGACACCCGGGCTTTAGTAGAACATGTGCGCCAGCAGGGCGCTATGAATTGCATCATCTCTTCTTCCGTTACAGATATAAATGAATTAAAAGCATTGCTGGCAAAAGTTCCTTCAATGGACGGACTTGAATTGGCGAGTCATGTTTCCACTACCAGCACCTATGAAGCAGGTGATGTTAAAAGCAGTGTGCGCATTGCCGTTATGGACTATGGTATCAAAAAAAACATTGTAAACTGCATGGTTGAGCGCGGAGCTTATGTGAAAGTATTTCCAGCCAAAACACCCATGTCAGAATTGAAAGCGTTTAACCCCGACGGTTATTTTATTTCCAATGGCCCGGGGGATCCGGCACCGATGGATTATGCCATTGCCACCGTGAAAGAGATTTTAAAAGAAGAAAAGCCTTTATTTGGAATTTGTCTCGGACACCAATTGCTGGCACTGGCAAATGGTATCCCTACTTTTAAAATGCATCATGGTCACCGCGGATTAAACCATCCTGTTAAAAACCTGCTCACCGGCAAAAGTGAGATTACTACGCAAAACCATGGTTTTGGTGTAGATCCGGAAGCCGTAAAAAAAGCAAGCAATGTTGAAATAACACATGTGAATTTGAACGACCGTTCAATTGAAGGCATCAGGCTAAAAGATAAACCGGCATTTTCTGTTCAATACCATCCGGAAGCAACGCCTGGTCCGCACGATTCGCGGTATTTGTTTGACGAGTTTATAGCGCTGATAAAAAAGCATAAAAACTAGTTGAGAAACGTATATTTTTTGCCACAGATTCGCAGATTTAATCTGCGAATCCGTGGCAATTTTTTTTTAAAGTATATTCGTTGTTATATAATCAGCACATGAAAATTGCCATCATCAACGGTCCTAATCTCAACTTGCTCAGTAAGAGAGAGCCTGGTATTTACGGTAGTGAATCGTTTGAAACTTTTCTTGAAGGACTACAAAAGAAATTCCCGCAGGTAATATTTTCTTATTACCAGAGCAATATTGAAGGTGAATTGGTAAATGAAATACAAAGATCAGGTTTTGACGCAGATGGTATTGTGCTGAACCCGGCTGCTTACACCCACACTTCAGTAGCGATAGGCGATGCCATAGCGGCGATTAAAGCCCCGGTAATAGAAGTTCACATCTCGAATGTACATGCCCGCGAAGACTTCCGTAAGCTGTCTCATGTTTCTGCAAAAGCAGCCGGAAGCATTGTTGGTTTGGGACTGAAAGGATACGAGCTGGCGGTAGAATGGTTTCTGAAATAAAAGTTCTGGAGATCCTCATAGATGATATTGATAGTTATTTTGTAAATTAGTATTATGGGATTAGCTAAAAAAAGATATCAACCCCCGCCGCGAACCGGCATGGAAGTGTTTCTAATGCTGCCTGAAGGTACATTGGCTGAATTATTAAATGATGTAATCTATATGTCTCCATCGCCCAGCTTTCATCATCAGGATATTTCGGGAGAATTGTTTGTGCAAATAAGGGCGTATGTAAAAAAAAATAAATTTGGGGTCTGTTTGTCAGCTCCAATGGATGTCTTTCTTGATGACCGAAATGCAGTGCAGCCCGATATATTAGTGATGCTTTCTGATAATATGCTGATTTTAACTGACGATGGAAAAATAAAAGGAGCACCAGGTTTTATTATTGAAATATTATCTCCCGGCAACAAAAAGCATGACACTGAAAAAAAGAAAGCCTTGTATGAGAAGTTTGGAGTGAAAGAATATTTTATTATCGATCCTGATAATAAAGAAACCATATCTTATTATCTTATCAGCAATAAGTTTGTCAGGCAGGATGCTGTCAAAGGAAAAGTGAAATCAAAATTATTAAAGAAAGTTTTTACTTTTTGAGGTTGCTACAGTATCACCCGCAACATCAGTGCAAAGCCGGTGTCCTGTTTGGGGTCTGAGGTTATTTTCACAACGTGTACACCTCTTTTGCTCCACACTTTGAAGACGTCTCCTTTTTTTCTTTTTGCTATTTCCCTGTCTATCTGTGGTATGATGGAGCCACGGGCCACGAACCCCAAATCGCCTTTTGTAACACCTTCGCCACCCATGCTATAGGTTTGCGCCATATCTTCAAACGTAGCAGCCCCTGTTTTTACCCGTTCTACAATACTATTGGCAAGAGAATCCGCAATACGCCGCGTAAATATGCTGGTATCTATAAACACCTGGCTGATGCGCGTAAATGTGGCCGGTAATTTTGCCAGCACCTGAACCAGTATTTTCTTTTGATATGGCCCATATACTTTTTTAATCTTTCCATTATACGCAAGACTGTCTGGCTGCCCCGAGAAATGTGTGGTATTTAATATGACAATAGTATCAATTTTATATTGTTTTTTCAGCACGTCGCGCACATACGCAATAGGATTGGCTGCGGTTTCCATATTTTTTTTTATCTCCGCCACGGTGGGCTTTTGCGCAAAAATAAATTGGTAGCAGGCCAGTAAGAAGAAGAGAGGTGCAATTTTTTTCATCTAAAAAAACGTTGTATTGTAAAGATAGGAGAAGGAATTACAATGCAACATATTGCTGTACTGTAATAAAAAACAAAAGAGAATATGACGTTTCCCTTTTGTTTTATCTGAATCAATTATAAACCCGGAAGATCTGTTAGAAGTATTTTACACCTCTTGCATTCCATAAATCACGGTAGCTAACGGTGAGTGTAAAATTCACGTAGTTTTCTTTAATAAGCCCGGCTTGTTGTGTGCCGCGCTGTCCAACGTCAAGACCCAGGCTAATCCCAAGCCTTGGATTCCTTTTGCTGTTGACACCATAGCCCAGCGTCAGTCCCATTTCATTTAATTGATGGCTATTGATATCCAGGTACGAATGTCCATAATAAATACCTGCCTGGAGATAGTTCTTTTCAAAAAAATTATTTACGTATTTCAGCTTATTGGAAACCTCAAATCCAAGCGAAACGCGGTCGCTGTTTTTTAGGAAGTAGTTAGATCCGGTAACATTGTTGGCAGAAGTCCAGGCCTGGTATTTATAATCACCACTAAAAGTATATTTCTTATTTTTTGTGATGCTAAAACCAAAACCGGAAGCATTGGGTAGTTTGAAATCAACATTATTTTTAACGTCAGACGTACTGGAGATTTGCGTAGAATTATCTGTAACGGTTAAAGTAGCATCGGCCGCAAGTTTATGTGCAGGTGCATAGGTGGCACCGAGACTTATATCCCATTTTTTAGAAAGTGCCGTATAATACTGCGCACCGTAAGTAAAATTGAAATTTTTATAGAAAGTTTGTTTCGTAGTTGCAAGTGAAGTTCCCAAGCCTTCCTGCGTTAGTGTTTCGGTTTCGGTGAGCGAACCAAAAAGATAAGATGCATTTACACCGATAGAAAAATGTTTGAATGGCTGAAATGCATTTCCCCAATAAACCTGGTTTACGCCGCCACTGCCATCAACTGTTGCCGGCACCGTTGAATTTGTACCACCAATATTTTTCGGATAACTAAATAAATAATTGGACGTGCTGTACGGCATCAGGCCAGCACTGGAGCCCCACCACTTGGTTATTTTGGTACCAACGGACAAACGTTTAATAGCAAAATCTTTACCACTGGCGGACGCGTTATCCAGCGGACTGCCATAATAGTTTATAAACTGTCCGCGGGCAGATAATTCAAAAGAAAAAAACTGTTGCTGAAGACCCGTATAAGAAGCAGGGTTATTATTGATAAGAAAACGATCGCTTCTGTAAGCAATGCCTGTATTGGCCATACCTCCCGTGCGGTTGTAGCTATCATTTTCAATATCCCCGATGCCCAGTATAGAATATGGCGAATTGGTAGACTGGCTGCGCAGGGCGCTGTACGACAATAGCAATAATAATGTAAAAGCTGATGGGGTTTTCATTAATAGCTTTATTTGTTCACTGAAATGTAATATACGTTCAGCTGTAATTTATTTTTTCCGTTTTGCGCGTCACCGATAACAAGCCTGTTCATTGAGGAAAAGCGTAATCCTCCGGGCGGAAGGAGCAACAGCCCGTCTTTATTAACTGAAGAATTAGCAATTTCCTGTTGCAGGTAGCCGGTAACATCATACGTGTAACTGGTATTAATTCCATAAACACCATCCAGGAGCAGGTTGCCCGTTTCGGTAGATGCAGATCCCCCGCTGGAAGAGGATATGGGGCTGCCCGGTTCATTGGAACCGTCCGTTTGATTTGCATTTAATACCGGGGGCAATGGATAAATGCCACCATAACTATTAACCAATGGTTTTACAATTAAGTCTGCCCGTATTATTTTTATAAAATCCGAACGTTCCAGCAGTTTGCGTATGGTAGGAAATCCAATTTTCAGGTAGAGGCCGGTTGAAGGCTGCAGGTATCCAATGTTGTTGGATGAAGTTGAAAACAATTCACTGGTGACGGTATTTTGTGTACTCAGTGCCGTTAAAGGAGTTCCTGTTCTGTCTGCTGTTATATTATTAAACTGGAGGGCCTTATTATAAAAGGTGAAATCGAAATATTTATTCTGCGGTCCAACATCGGTCTGGTGATAATACAACCGCATCACCACGCTGTCTTTCATTCCAAATATATTGTTATTACCAGTTGCGGAAATGTTCAAGCCTTTAAAGTAATCAGTAAATACAGCATTGTCTTTAAGAATATTGTCTTTTAATTTAATCATATTATATAATTCCATCCCTTTGGAATTATCAAGTTTAATATTGGCACTATCTCCGGTTAAAGGCCTCAATACGAATGATTTGGTTCCCAGCGGGGTAGGATTTAGCGGAAAAGTTGCATAGTTGGAAAAACCAGTCTGTCCTTCAAAAAACTTTATTTCCTGGCTAAGCTGGGTTACCGACAAAGTAATGGGCAGTGTAGTATCACCGTAATATGCTCCATTACACTTCATCAATAATACAAGGGAGTCAAACTGCGCATTGTTTAACAGGTCTGTAAGTACGGGCGGTGACAGCTGAACATAAGAATTGGAGGCTGTTTTGCCAAAGTACGGGTCGGAATAACTACCCAGCAGTAAAGTGCCGCTCTGTGAGGTTATCACAGAATCTTTTAAAATGGTAGATACCGTTGGACTGATAGAATCCACCAGGATAATATTGGTTATGCCATTATCAATATATTGCTGGCCATATTGTATGGCGGATTTCTGGCAGCCGGCGGCAAACAATAAAACAGATAAGAAAATAAAAAAAGCAGGAAATATTTTTAAGGCACCAGGAATTGTCCGCATCGCACAAAAAATTTGAGCAATGTTCGCTAATAAGGTGTTACGATTTTGTTAGTATGGACTAAGGTCGTTTTTTCACCGTTAAATGGTATTAAACCATATACCAATAGATTTTCGTCAAATTACCTTGAAAAAATACATTTTCACTCAAAAAGTGGTTTAGTATATTTTTTCAGCTCTTTTATCAGGTTTTTTATATCGATTTTCCATTTTAACGATTCGTGCTATACCTTATCTGATAGATTTACCGCAAATACAAATACTTTTACCGCCAATAAACAAAAAAAACATTTTATGATGCGTGCATTTTCTTATGTTCTGCTTTTGGGAAGTTCGTTCTTTTTATTTTACGCGTGTACAAAAAATACTGACTCCAGTTCTGATCTGATCGGTAATTGGGTGCGCAGATCAGATTTTGATGGTGTAGCGAGAAGTGAAGCCGTTTCATTTGTTATAGGCGATACAGCATATATAGGTACTGGTTATGATGGAACAGTACGTTTAAATGATTTATGGAAATATGATGTAGACAACAACTACTGGATTCAAAGGGCTACAATGCCGGGAACGGCCAGAAGCTCTGCAGTTGCTTTCAACACGTCAACAAAAGGATATGTGACTACCGGTTACGATGGATTGCTTAAATTAAAAGATACATGGGAATATACACCTGCAACAAATAGCTGGGCACATAAAAGCGATTTTGGCGGTAGCGCCAGGGTAGATGCTGTTGCATTTGGCATTGCAGACAAGGGATATGTTACCACCGGTAATGATGGAAATGATACTAAAGATTTCTGGCAGTACGATCCTGCTTCAGATACATGGACGCAAAAAGTAAGCTTGGGCGGTTCCAAACGCGAAGGTGCCGTTGCATTTGTTTATAAAAACCAGGGGTATGTTGTAACAGGCATCAACAACGGTCTTACCGTTAATGACTTCTGGATGTACGACCCTGCTGTAGACAAATGGGCTGAAAAAAGATTTATTACCAACGTAAGCACCGATACCTACGATGATAATTACGGAACAACCCTTATCGTAAGAAGCAACGCCACTGCCTTTGTTATGAATGATAAATCCGGAACTGCCAAAGCATATGTATGTACAGGCGAAAACGGAAGCATCCTTAAAACTGTTTGGGAATATGATTTTGCGAATGATTTGTGGGTGCAAAAAACTGCCTGGGAAGGTTTGGAAAGGACAGGGGCTATCAGTTTTGGCGTAAAGAACAGGGGTTTCCTGGGTACGGG
>JBDUAY010000293.1:0-7391 GCA_040004415.1 Bacteroidota bacterium
ATAACCATTAACAATGGCAATATTCCTGACAAATACATAACTGTTGCAAACCCTGTGCATGCCAGTATTCATTTAAATGTTCAGCATATGACGGGCGTGTTTGCTTACAGGATAAATACGGTTTCTGGTCAGACCATACAAAAAGGAACAATGTATGTGTCTGTTCCGGGTACACAGGAAATAAATTTGTCTCCCGGAATTAAAATGGGTGTGTTTGTATTTGAGATACAAAAACCTGGCTATAGCTTCAGCCAGAAAATAGTGATAAAGTAAGGGCTTTTTGATTGGCAGAATCGCATGAACTATCACCAGATTGCTGCAGTGAAAAAAGAAAAAGAAAACTTCCATGTATAAAAAGGGAAAAGCCGGTAAAAGCATGCAGAGGATTAAGACAATTTTCGCCGCACCAATAGATGCCGATCAGAAAACTTTGAATCGATTAAGAATGGTAGTCATGTAAGCAAAAGTTAACTGCTCAGCCGATGTTAATTCAAATGCTTGACCTTGTTATTTTATAGGGCCCAATTCTTATTTGAGCAGCAACGTTGACAGAACGATAGCAACTTCTCTTGTTCACAAGTTTCTTGTCCATAGTTTGTCTAATTTAATTAACGAAGAATCGCAAACCTATTTTAGGACAAGGCAGAATAAGGTGCATAGCTAATATTTAGACAATTAATAAAAACCTACGTGCTGATTAAAATTTTTTCCAGCTATTTTTTAATATGTCTTTGTTCATACCTGATAAAATGATCAATCTCCCGGGGATAGTGTCACTTGCAACACATAACTGAGGGCCGTGGAATCTGAATTAAAACAAATCACTTTGATTCTTATCTCCCTGATAATCCAACCTAATTTTTTTCAACGGGCTTGAAGGGTCACGAATTTGCGCATTATAATATTTTCTATAGCCGGGGATACAACTGGTCTGGCGGCAGGCGATACCAGTATAACAACCAAGAATTACCGTTGCGGGTTTCCATCATTTGATCAACCGATGGTTTTTTTTGCATATAACGTTACTTTACTACCTGAAATTTTGGACAAATGGAATTACTTATCTTCTTGTTCGTTTGCGCATCTGCGTATTGACGGCCTGCAAAAAGAGATTAAGAACTTTTGGGCTGGCCGCATGCCGGTTTGCGGTGGTTGATGCCTATCTTTAGGATACGATGATTTGTAAAGGATGCGGTACACCATTAAATGATGATTACCTGTTTTGCCCCACCTGCGGTGAAACAGCCCACGCGCACCGGCTGGACATCAAACATGTTATCCATGAATTTATCCACGCATTTGTGCACGCTGACAAAGGTATATTTTTGCTTATCCGCTCCCTGGCCACCGAGCCTGGTAAAGCAGCAGCTGAATACTGTGCAGGCAATCGTAAGAAATATTTTAACCCCGTCAGTTTTTTATTGCTTGCAGGCGGTTTTACTTTTTTTCTACGGCTAAAGCTCGGTTTTACCGGGGCCCTGGGAAGTAAAAAAATGGCGTCAGCAGTGGGCGTGTTTCTCCATGAATTTACCACGCCGGTGATTGTCCTGAGCATCCCCCTGATCTCCTTATTTTCCTGGTTGTTTTTTAAATCTTCTGGTAAAAACTTTGCAGAAAACATGGTCATGAATATGTACATGCAGGGCGAGTACCACCTGTTTACCATTGTCCTGACGGTGCTGCCCGCCTGGTTGCTACCGCATTACGGCCTGCTGTTCACTTTTATGGGTTTCCTTGTGATGGGTATATATTATTATTTCACCGCGCTTTATTTTTTTAAAGAGACACGAAGGGCCACCTTTTTAAAAGTCATCGGTATCGAACTGCTTTTTGTTATCAGCTTCGGGTTGATTATGGGGATATCCCTTATCATTTTCCTGATACAAAGCGGGGTACATGTTAAGGACCTGCAGTAGCAAAAAAATGTCTCCGTATTTGCGTAAATAAACATGACTGGCCTGGAAGAAGAGGCCTCTGGGTCGCAGCTATTACGTCCATCGCCAGCCCACCAGCGCTGAACGGCATATTATACCCTTCCTGGCTCTTGGTTTCCATTTTTCCGATAAAGAAAAGAAAGCTGGTAATAGACTTAAAGTGAGTCCAGTATTTATAAAGCACCCACCTGAATGATATCAGTATTGGCAGATACCGTGATCATGAGTGCAGCACGCTTTTTTCTTTTCCGAAAAGGCGGAATATTTTGGCTTTGGCATGCAGGCGGATTGAAGCAAAAACGAAGAAGGGGCAAGAACCAATTGTATAATCAGTTTACCTTTCCATTGAAATGGCAAAGCTGTACCATGTTTAAAGGGTATTTTATTGCCCGTCCGCCCGCCACTTTCCTTTTTTTAGGTTTAAAATTTGGAGCACGGTGTTTGTCCCATTATATCTAAACTTCTATTATGGACAAGATGAATAAGTTAGAAATGATGGATAAAATCCTGCGCGAACTTGAAGATGTTAAGAACAGCCAGACTTCTGTACTTAAAAAAATCTCGCAGGTGGAAGCGGAGAATATCAACCTGGGTGTTCAGTTGCTGGATAAAATCCTTCCTGATATTCATGAAAGCGTGGACAAGGGAATTACTGGTATTACCAGCTTGCTGGAGAATTTCCAGGTATACCGCGACAAATTTTCAAAAGACAACAAACTCGAGGCAACGGATACACTCGCCTGAAAGATTCCGGACACGTTAGGATCAACGTAAGCCTATACAAAATTGGCAGCCCAAACGGCGGCGCGAATGAGATTCGTGGCGCTGGGGATTGATGTGCGCGGATTACCGGTTGAAATAGCATGGGGTACATTTAACCTTACGATACTACACTCATTGCGTTTAAAAAATAAATCCACAGGTTATGTCCATCCGTACATAACCTGTGATAAAAAAATTGCTTATTCTATTATTGGTTGGTTTACAATTGCACGCTTCTGCACAAGTGATTGATAACACAGCGGCATTTCGAAATACAGGCCGTGATCATTTTTTCCGTTTTCATTACGACAATGATTATTTCACAAAGACAGATGAATATTATTCGCAGGGGATTATGTTTGAATACGTGGCGCCCGGATTGAAAAAATTCTTTTTGTCAAAATTATTGTTACGGCCATTTAGTACCGATGCAGGGTATGGTGTTGCGCTGCATATTTTTGGCTATACGCCCGGCAGTATCCGCAGCGATGAAATCTTATATGGCGATCGGCCTTTTGATTCAAATATTAGTTTTCAAACTTTTTCCATTCAGGTGGATGCAGCGCACCGGCAAAAAATATCCAGTTTTTTTAGCTTGGGTGTGATGGGGCCAGCAGCCCTTGGATATGATATCCAATACAACATTCATAAATGGACGGGCAACGTGCTGCCACATGGGTGGCAGTTTCAAATTCACAATGATGCCATCATTAATTACCAGGTTAATTACGAAAAGCAACTGATTGGTTCTTCTGATTATTTTTTACTCAATGCGGCGGCCGAAGCAAGGATTGGAACCTTGAATGATAAAATAAACGCGGGGTTCAACATGATGACTGGCCGTTTCAACAACCGGTATAACCCTGTTGCCCCGGATAAAAGAAAAACCGAATATTATTTTTATTTGCAGGGGCGAACCAATCTTGTTGGTTACGATGCCAGTATGCAAGGCGGTGTATTCAATAAGACCAGTCCGTATACCATTGCGGCGAGCGATATTACACGTGCCGTGTTCCAGGCTGACGCCGGTATTATTGTCAATTTTAAAAAGGTATATCTGTCCTATACGCAGTCCTATCTCACCAGGGAATTTACTAAGGGACATTATCACCGTTGGGGCGGTGTCAGTGCGGGGTTTGCATTATAATCCGGCAGGCAATTTGAAATATACCTAAATAAAATGCCTGAAGAGGAAGTCACCATAGAAAAATACGCGCGGCAGGTTTCAAAAAAAGTTTTGAATCCACACCCCTATAACCGCCTGATGATTTGGCACCGCAACCACAAACAGTTCCGGCAAGAACTGCAGGTGCTGGAAAAAGCTATTACAATATTCAGTAGCCAAATAGATAGACATCATTCGCATTCAGTTGCTGTGCAGCGGTTGAGTAAGCTCATTGGCAAATCAACGGGTTTGATGGATAAAAGTGGTAAACAATTGTATACACCTGGTCCATTGCAGAAATGGTTGCGCCGCAAGAAAATAGTGTTGGCAAAAATGAAGCGCCAAACTAAAGGAAAGAATAAAAAGAATTAAAAATATCCATACTGTGCCATTTCCATCATGGCTTTATGCAATGATTTTCTAACCAACGGCGCTTGTCAGGACAAGCATCTTTCTTTGCAATAAAAAGACTTCCTTTAACATTTATATGTGTGAGCATACCTGAATTGGCCTGTTTTAGATTAGAGAAAAATCATTATTCATAACTTTATTAATGCCGGAATGGTACATGCAGTCTACAATCTGGCAGCCGTTGCGATGATGCGGATCGTCTTATCAATTCTTTGATTGTACCTTATTTCTTTTCAAGTCATTTTTTGAAACCCCAGCGTGCAGCGCACCTCAAAGAATCAGTATAACTACGGAACAGATAACCGGATTAAATTGTACATTTAATAAGCAATAGCATTACCGTTCTCTCCCGAAAACACTTCCGTGCCTGCCTGAAGTATATTAAATTTTGTAAGCGCTACTACATTACACATGACCAATCAGTTAAACTGGAAATCATTCCTCTGGAATATCAATAACAAGGGTATCGTACCTATCATCGGCAACGATCTTTCTATTGTGCGCCTTCCCAAAAAAAGGATTTTAGCATTTGACAACTCCGAAGCTTACCTGGCAGCGGGTACAGATAATGGAGATTATATTTCCATCAATCTCTATAAATTTCTTGCCCTGCAATTGTGGTATGTTTTCGGTTCCGGAGAGATGCCGTCTCCGCTTACTGTTGATGCTGTTTTTTTCAATTTACAGAACAACGTACCGGAAAATGATATCAACGCGGCTGTCAAAAAAGAAATCCTGTCACTAACTGATGATCAGATTGTTCTTGACCCTTACCGCAACCTGGCTAAAATGAAAGGTTTTGAAACATTCATTACGGTAAACGCCGATAATTTTTTGGAGAGGGCATTCCAGGCAGAAGGATTAAAAGTAAACAAGTCACTCAATTTTTCGATCCCGCTACCAGCAACTGATCCAAATAACAGAACTGATCCGTCGTTGCCCAAAATTTACAACCTGATGGGAAGCATTGAAGGTGCCAACTATGCTTTGTCTGATGAACAAAAACTTGAATATTTATACATGCTTCAAAATGGAAGTGATGTAGCCACGAAAGAATTGTTTGATGTAATCAGCAGGAAAAATATTCTTCTTATCGGAAGCAGTTTCCCCGACTGGTTTATGCGTTTTTTTATCCGCATTATATCAAGGGATCGTTTTAAAAATGGTGGCAAAGCCAAATATGTTGCCTGCGATTCAACACTGCAGGACAATGCGCTAACGACTTTTTTGGAGAATTATGAAACAAAAATTATTCCTATCGGCAAAAATGGTATGGAATCAAATGGAACGAAAGTTTATAAAAGCTCCATCGACTTTCTTGAAAATATATACACGCAGTCATCCGGCACCAGTGAAGTTAACAGAAATGAACCGAAGTTTAAAGAACTGGTTTTTATGAGCTATAGCAGGGATGACAGGCCACTTGCAGAAAGATTAAAAAATGAACTGGAGAAGAACGGCGTCAATGTTTTTTTTGATGATGATACACTTAACACGGGTGACCGTTTCAACCAGGTCATTAAAAATTATATACGCGACTGTGATTATTTTATGGCACTCATTTCTGAAAATGCCATCGCTGATAAAGACCGGTATGTTTATATAAAAGAATGGAGAAGCGCCATTGTGCTGGATGGTTTTAAAGATCAGTCGTATATCCGCCCATTTATTATAGACGATACCCGGCCGGTGGATGCGCGCATACCGGAGGAGATCAGGAGCCTGAATATTAAAAAGATAAATATGGCCGACGATCTTTCTGATGTGGTGAGAAAATTTATGCTGGAAAATAAATTCACTTCTACAAAATAAAGGCATGCATGTTACCATCGGCGAAAATGTTCCAATAACTCAGAAAGACAACCAGCGGCCTTTCCCGGGCTTAATGTCTTTTGGAGAAAAAAACAAGGCAGCATTTGGCGGACGTGATGCCGAAATTAAAGAACTGTTTAACCTGGTAGAAAATCACCGGCTCACTATTGTATTTGGGAAATCAGGTATTGGAAAAACATCATTGATCAATGCCGGCCTGATTCCGCAGTTACAAAAGAATTTTTACCTGCCCATCTATTGCCGGATTGATTTCTCTTCAGAAAAAAAACCAATTGATCAGTTAAAAGCCATCATCAGTCAGAAAGTAAAGTTATCAGATAAGGCTTCACCTGAAATTGGAAACCGTACACTATGGGAATATTTTAGTGAGAACAATATAATGGACGGAATTGTAAAACCTGTTATCATACTGGATCAGTTTGAAGAAATATTTACGGTTGGCAGGGATAAAAACCAGGAAGCATTTCTTACAGAACTTTCTGATCTTGCAGAGAACCGCATACCGCTGGTTGTTCAGAAACAATATGAGAATACTGCTGAAATGATTTCATTGAAATTCCAGGATCAGCATTACCGTGTCATCATCAGTTTGCGCGAAGACTACCTGGCGCAATTAGAAAGCCTGAAAGCCCGTTTGCCTTCCATAAAAGACAGCCGGTTTCGTGTTGAACAACTTACGGTGGAGCAGGCGATGGATGCGGTACTGAAACCTGCAGGGAACCTGGCAGATGAAGCAGTAGCCGCACAAATTATTAAGAAACTGCCCGGCCTTTCTGATCACGTATTTGGTCCGCAATATGCAGACCACGCCAATACGGTGAAGGTGCTCATCGAACCTTTTCTGTTAAGTCTTATTTGCTACCAGGTAAACGAAAAGCGGATAGACCAGAAAATGGAGAAGATAACGGCTGAACTCGTTTTACAGTTTGACATTTCCAATGTAATCAGGACTTTTTACAACGATACCCTGCAGTCGTTTGACGTAAACATTTCGCAGATGATAGAAAATACCCTGCTTACAGAAAGCGGGTATAGAAAATTACAATCATTGGAAGAACTGGAAAGAGATTACAACGTTAATGCGGCAGACATACAAAAGCTGATTGAAAGCCGGATCATCCGCAAAGAATTAAGGGATGATGTTGAATATGTGGAACTGATTCACGATGTGCTGGTACCTGTTATAAAGGAACAAAGAAATAAACGGCTTATTGAAAAAAACGAGCAGGAAAAAAATAAAGCCATTAAACGGGGGATAGAATTGTACAGGCTGAAACGCAACCGGA
>JBDUAY010000294.1:0-7389 GCA_040004415.1 Bacteroidota bacterium
AGGCTGTTTCAATTATCATTCACCCCCTGCCAGTATTTATGAAGACTCTTACGGAGAGGCACCCCTCGTCAGCGCAGCTGGAGAGTGGTGGGTGTGAGGGTACGACTTTTAAGAATACGGCTTAAATATAATAAAACCACTGATTCTTTTTGTGCAAAAGATGAACGGATTGCGACGCCCGTCCGAATGGATTCATCCGGGCGAACAACGATGCTGCTAAGAAATCCAATACTGCTATCGAAATTAAAGAAATACTGTAGCTGCAATCCTATCATAGTAATTGCAAGGTAACTTTAGGAGATCCGCCCCTCCGCAACGAAGTGGGAGATTGGCAGGGCAGGAGGCGGGGATGTTACTTACTAATCATATAAATAAGCCAGCAAATCAGCAATGTTATAATCATTACAAATGCCGCCCTGTACCGGTACCAAAGATTTTTCTGTTTTTGCTGACCAGCAAAAATTTGTACCTGTTTAACCAGTATTTCGTTGCTGCCTGCAACACGTAATAGCCGGTTGATAATAGTCTCTGCATATTGATACGGCAGAACACTAGCCGGGGAAAGTATTTTCTCCACAATTTTTACATTAATTGATTCATCATTAAACTGCTCCAAAATATCAATATTTTTATCGCTCAGCAATTGGCGGATATGATAGCTCAATCCATCAAAATCTACCCGCAATGCATTTACGGTATTCATATAATTGTTAAGGCGGATGCATTCGTGCAGAATTGATCCTGGTGTTAATGCTTCGGTTACAAATGTCTCATGAATGCTTCTGTTGTACCAGCGTTTATAATTGTATTCTTCTCTTTTTGCAGGATTGCTCAATGTCTCATAAGCTTCCTGTATTTCTTTAAATGTTGCCTCCGCAACTGCGTTGCCGGGATTTTTATCAGGGTGATAGGTCAGCGCCAGCTGCCGGAAAGATTTTTTTATCTGCAGCATGGAAGCAGCAGGCTGAACTTTAAGTGTTGTATAATAATCCTTCAATTGCATAAAAGTGTAATACTGAAAACAAAAAAGCGAAAATACAAATTGTGCTGAATCAACAAACAACTGGTGACATTAGTTTAGTATGTCACTGAAAATGAGTGTTTTAAAGGCTGTTAAATTGTTGCGGTTAAACGGTGCTAATAAGCTATATTTGCACAAATTTTTTAAGCATGACTAACGATCAGATAGGGAAATTTTTAGATGCGGGCCATCTTACCAAACACAATGTTAAGATAGATTTTAAAACCCGTCAATCCATTGTAGGATTGTTTATTAAAACAAACGACTACGATGAACTTAAATCTAAAAACTTCTGGCGCATCGTTTCAGAAACACATATCGACAACTGGAAAAGTTCTCACGATAATAATCTCGCTAAAATTTTTAATGGCGCAGAAATTACAAGGCTGACACCTGTTGTGGTTAAATAGCCCCATTTAATACCCGATTTTGTTGGTTACATTTTTGCAGAATATGATTTGTAAAAAAGCAATTCTGTTGATACAAAAAAATATTCTGCCAGCGATATTAATATGCATGTTTGCTTGTCAGCAAATGATTGCACAAAAAAATAAAACGCCTGCACCGAACAAGGAAGCTATTCCGCCGGTCAGGCCTTTTTATTACAGGGACCATGATAGCAGTTATTATCAATCTTATGAAAGATATATTACTGCCCGTTTTTTCCTTTCGCGCAAATATGCAGGCCTGGAACTGGCGCGCTCCTCCAATGTTTCCCGGCTGAGGTATTTGCCGAACACTTCTCTTGCAGCCGGTATTGGTGTCACCTATCAATCGCTCTCGTTGAATATTGCATACGCATTCGGATTTCTAAATAATAATCATGAAAAAGGTAAAACCAGGTATCTTGATATCCAGCCACATATCTACGGACGAAAATGGATATATGATCTTACTGCACAATTCTATAAGGGTTATTATTTAAATCCGAAAGGATTTGCTTCCGGCGATGCCAAAAATTATTATGTGCGGCCCGATCTGCGTACACAATTATTGGGCATTGCAGCCTACCGTATTCTCAATCCATCCAGGTTTTCTTTTCGTGCTGCATTGCTTGAAAATGAACAGCAAAAAAAATCGGCTGGTTCTTTTCTTATTGGGGCTGAAATATATTACGGCATTATAAAAGGAGACAGTGCCGTGGTTCCATCGGTATTAGAATCAAACTATTTACAAAAAGGAGTGCGGAGGCTTGACTTTATAAAAATTGGTCCGGGTATTGGCTATGCATACACGTATGTAATTAACCGGGCTTTTTATCTCACGGGGTCGCTTAGCGCGAGCCTGAGTATTGACTATAGCAAACAGGATGGCGCCCCGGGTAAATCAGGAAATTTTGAATTAAATAAGGGATTTATTTATCGAATTGCCGCGGGCTACGACAAAAACAACTGGAACGTCAATCTTTCACTGGTTGGCAATCAGATGACAATTGCAGGAGCATCCACCACCAACAAATATTTATTGTCTGCTGGTAATTTCAGACTAACACTTGCTAAACGAATTAAACCGGGCAGGGGTTTGTCCCGAAAATTACACCCGGTCGACAAAGTCATTGAAAATGTAAAGGGATTGACGCCGCCGAAACAATAGATTTAATGTGGAAATGTGAAATTAGGTGGAAAGTACACTGGTCATTATTATTCCTCCTGTAAATTCATCTGTGCGCAGCACATTCATCTCATATGTATTAGAAAACTTCTCCCAAATTTACAAAAAAGCCATGCGATCCATTTTGACCGAAACCGTAATCAACACAGAGATTAGCGCCTGAATATTTATTTAGTTTGATGCGAAGTCCTACGCCATAACCGGGAAATAATTTACTATACGCCGCTGACAAATCGCTGGAAAAATTTTCGACATTTACGAATGCAACACCGCCCAATAAGCCGTTATTGGTAATGCGGAACCTGTATTCACTTTCGAAATAAAGCATTTTACGACCCCTGAAACGGCCCTGTATATAGCCACGGCCTGTATTATAATTGTCATCCCAGCCAGTGCTTGGCAATATAAGATATGGTGGGGTGCCACTGGCCGTCAGCCAATCATATGTCCATAACGCAAGTACGTTTTTAGAACCTGCCGGAAAATGAAAATAAGTGCGCGCATCAATTTGCAAAGCCTGCGAGCTGCTGTCACTACCCAACGATTTCATATTGGTGCGGTAACTAATGCTATAATAAACCCCCTGCTGCGGGTTAAGCTGATTCAGCCTTGTGTCATATAAAAAACGAAACACCGGGCCGGAAGCTGTTTCCTTTGTTCCCAACTCCCTGGAGATAAGATGATCAACGCCGCGCGAAACCACATCGAGCGTCTTAATGTTCCAGAATTTATCAATGTAATAACCAATTCCGACATATACATTGCCCGACAGCGCTTTCATAACTGTCTGATGAATCTTTAGCCCGGAAAAATTAATGGTAACGCCTTTGTTGGGATCGGTTCGTCCACCCAACCCATAAATATCAGATGGGTAGCTGATGTACCGGATATCCGTAATGAAATTGTAGCGGTTTCCTTTTGTCCAGATATCTGCCAGAAAAGGAATTATTATTTGATGATACTGAGAATAGGTGACATTGGTAGTAACGCTGGATTGCTTTGTATTTTTTTCCAGGTCATTATAATAGGCCATATTAACACTGGCTATTCCGGCAAAGCCAGTTTGTAGTGTATAACCGATTGCGGGAACAAAAGAAAAGTGTTTACGGGTGTCTTTTGTTTGTACGCTGTTATCGTTAACCGGCGTGGTTGGTTTAAAAATATGATGAACAACATCCCGTATATCACGCTGCCTGGTATTTTTTGAAGAATCTATAATTTGAGGAGTTATCAGCGAATCCGTTTGACCATAGCTATTAATATTAAGTAAAAAAAGTATGGTTACGAACGGGCAAAATTTCAATGTCTGTCTTTTGGGTGATTAATAAAACCGTTTAGGTTGCAAATAAAGGGCAAAATAGCAGAATTAAATGAAAATAAGCTGTTATTAGAATCGCTTCGCGCTTTTCCCACCGATGCAATAGGGTTAAGTAAATGCAGGTAAAAGAGGATTTGGATCATCGTTGGCCTTCTTGACCGCTTTGTTCCTTTTTCCGGACGATAAAAAGATGAAGAAACCGCCGACAAAAAGAGAAATCAACATTATCTAAAATCCGCGCGTGTTCAATCGCCTGGAATCTGCGGAAAAGCTTTTAGGAGTCTTGAAGTGAGCGGTAAAGTTCTTTTAAAATTCAGTAGCTTTAATTTCTTATTTTGCCTGTCATATAAAAATTAATAAAAATTTATTATGAAGAAATTTGTTTCCGGCAGTGCCCGGACCATGTGTTTATTTATTTGTCTGCTTATTTTAAAAACGCCTGGTTATTCAACTGATAAAAAGCCATCAAAGGAATTTTATCAGATAACGGTGTACCATTTTAAAACCGCCGGCCAGGAGAAATCAATAGACGATTACCTGCAGCACGCGCTGATACCTGCATTGCACAAAAAAAATATTGTCAATATTGGCGTTTTTAAACCGCTCGCCAATGATACCAGCGCAGATAAACTTATATATGTTTTTATGGCAATGAAATCTTTTGATGCATTGCTGTCATTGCCGGGTCAGTTAGGTAAAGATGAAGAATACAATACTGCTGCTGGTTCATATTTGAATGCCGTATATAATGATCCACCCTACACAAGAATGGAATCAATTTGGTTACAGGCATTTCCGCTTGCGCCACAAATGACATTGCCCGGACTTACCGGCCCGCACAACGATCGTATTTATGAATTGCGCAGTTATGAAAGTCCTACAGAAAAATTGCACGTAAACAAAGTGCATATGTTTAATGAAGGGGGAGAAGTGCCGCTCTTTAAGCGCCTGGAATTTAATGCTGTTTTTTATGCGGATGTTATTAATGGAAGTCACATGCCCAACCTGATGTATATGACAAGTTTTGAAAACATGGCTTCGCGCGAAGCACACTGGAAAACATTTAGTGCGGATGCTGAATGGAAAAAATTAGTTGCGCTACCCGAATATCAGCACAATGTATCTAAAGCAGAAGTGATCTTATTGCATGCCACAGACTATTCTGAATTGTGAGTTGGAAATAACGCTGCATGAATTATATAAAAAGATTTATAAGGCCTATTTTAATATTTTGAATTTAATGGACAAATAACCGATATGTCATTGCTAAAACGGGTAAACCCATCTTCTAAAGTAAATAATGATACCGGTTTTAGTGCAAACGCCGGTGACTATGGTGGCAGATTTGTTAACCGCGATGGTAGTTTTAACCTTCGTAAAGAAGGTATGCCTTTCTGGCAAAGGTTCAGCGTTTTTCATAGCATGCTTAACCTGCCACGCTGGAAATTTATTGCTATGATTCTTGGGTTTTACCTGGTAATTAATTTACTGTTTACTGTTATTTATTTACTAGTAGGTACAGATGGTTTTACAGGAATGATTGCAACCACACAATGGCAGAAATTTAAAGAAGTATATTTCTTTAGTACAGAAACATTTACGACGGTGGGATACGGACGTGTAAACCCGGTTGGTGACGGTGCTAATTTTGTTGCTTCCATGGAAGCAATGATGGGTTTTCTGTCTTTTGCAGTTGCCACCGGTTTAATCTATGGGCGGTTTTCAAAGCCAAAATCGTTTCTTATTTTCAGTGATCATGCTTTGGTTGCGCCTTACCAAAATATAACAGCGCTGATGTTTCGTTTTGCTTCTTACAAAGACAACCATGTTCTTACCAATGTAGAAATAAAAGTAAATATCGGTTTGCAGGTGGAAGAAAACAGCAAGCTGATATATAAATTTTTTGACCTTCACCTGGAACGAAGCAGGGTAGATAGTTTGCCGATGAACTGGACAGTCGTACATCCAATTGATGATGACAGTCCCCTGATTGGATTTACCTTAGATGATATGAAAGCGGCTGATGTGGAGGTGTATGTGTTGGTAAGGGGTTTTGATGATGTCTATTCCAACGTTGTATTGCAACGTACTTCATATACGTACGAAGAGATTAAGTTTAATAAAAAATTTATGCCGATGTACCGCGAAAGCGCTGATGGTAAAACGACCATATTGGAATTACATAAATTAAATGAGCACAAAGAGATTAAATAAGGCTCACCCACAACAAAAATTTTATTACTACGTTTTTTAAGCCAGTTTCGTTTCTATTATTATATCCATGTATCTATGAAATTCACCGGTGTTTCTCTTTCCTGCAGGTTTGCAACCGCTGTTCTTACCGTATTTGTTATATCAACTGGTTGCCAGTTTTCTGGCAAAGCCGCTGCTGCTGTCATATCAGCCAAACCCTCAAAAGATTCAATAGTAGCCAAGCCGCCGGTTGCAAAATCAATTGCCAATGCAGCAACTATTATGGGGCGGCCACAAATTCCCATTTTATGTTATCACCAGATACGTGACTGGAGGCCAACCGATTCTAAACAGGCAAAAGATTATATCGTTCCCGTGGCTGCATTTGAACAACAAATAAAAATGCTGGCAGACAGTGGCTACCATACCATTTCTGCCGATCAATTGTTTGATTATTTAACCACCGGTGCGGCTTTGCCCGCTAAACCAATCCTGCTTACGTTTGATGATACCGATTTGCCGCAGTTTACCATAGCTAAGCCTGCGATGGAGAAATATGGTTTTAAAGGGTTGTTTTTTATCATGACCGTTTCATTGGGCCGCCCAAATTATATGAGCCGGGAGCAGGTAAAAGAATTGGCGCAAGCGGGTAACGAAATTGGTTCTCACACCTGGGATCATAAAAATATAAAGAAGTTCACAGATGCAGACTGGGCTATACAAATAG
This sequence comes from Bacteroidota bacterium, assembly GCA_040004415.1. GTDB lineage: Bacteria > Bacteroidota > Bacteroidia > Chitinophagales > Chitinophagaceae > JACMLD01. Next base: position 6,871 of record JBDUAY010000294.1, read on the forward strand.
ACAAGCCAACTAAAACGCTGGAAGCAATTTCCGGGAAGTCCATTAAATATTTTGCGTATCCTTTTGGCATATGGAACGAAGCGGCAATTCCACAATTAAAAGCGCATGGTTTTCAGGCGGCATTCCAATTGTCCGCGAAGCGTAAAGATCAGGAACCATTATACACCATCCGGCGCATCATTGTACCGGGCGCATGGTCGGCTGCAACTTTGCATGCTTATATGAAGCATAGTTTTTAATGCATAGGCACAAAAAAGGCTGCCAGATGGCAGCCTTGCAATTTGTTTTAATAAAGGGATTATCAGGCTTTTTTAACGTTCACTGCGTTCATTCCTTTCTTTCCTTCCTGCAAATCAAATTCAACTTTGTCACCTTCAGTTACTTGGTCAATAAGACCGCTGGCGTGTACAAAGGTTTCTTTGTTGGAATCATCATGCTTAATAAAACCGAAGCCTTTTTCACCGTTGAAAAACTTTACGGTTCCTTTTGTTTTTGTGCTCATTGTAAATTGTATTGATA
>JBDUAY010000295.1:0-7374 GCA_040004415.1 Bacteroidota bacterium
TTTACAGGATTTTTTTGCCCCAATACCAAAAATCGACTTTTTGAGGGTCGACTAACTATTACTGCCCGGCGGCTCACACCTCAGGACATCAGTTCTTAAACGTTGGGCACCACGATTGTCTTTTGTTGCCGTCGTACTGGCCATAATCTCCCTGGCTTATTATAGAAAATTCAATAGCGCCCCTTGCATTATTATAATTGCTGAGCGTTGAAATAGTTACGTCGTAAGTAAAGCTGATGCGCAAACTTTTCCATTGAAATCCAAGCATAGGTATAACGGCATCGCCTGAGCGATAATATATGCCACCTATTAATTGTATATCGCCATCGCCGCTCATATTGTAATGTGCATTTAATCCGCCAACCAGTTCGTGGGCGCCAGCCTGGTTGGTATAATAAGCCATCGGATTAATTATCACCTGGTCATTTACCTTAAAACTTCCATTGATGAAAGCAATGTAGCGCGGCGAAAGACGGTTATCGTACCCGGAAGCATTATCAAAAAAACTTTCTTTAGGCCTGTTTAAATGCTGAACAGACAAGCCCGCGTTGACGTAAACTTTGTCGGAAGGAAAATATGCATAATTCAACCCCGCCTGGATATCTAAATAATTAATGGCAGTACTGTTAAATACAACAGATGTAGGTACACCTGCATCGAAAAAGCCAGTAGCTTCATTAAACTGATCAGGGAATTTCAGCTGGGTAGGATCTACGCGTTTATTTGCCCAGCCTGCATTAAACCCGGCCGTTACCAGGCTTCCCAATCCAATCTGTTGATGGTACGCGAGTGAACCGTATATTTTGGTTGATGTTAAATTACCACTGCCTGCAACATCGCGTAATATTACACCGCCAATGCCCAGCCATCCGTTTTCAATACGATCACGTAACACCTGTGCATCGCCCCAAATACTCATTGTTTTGTAAGGAGCATTCAACACACTTACCCATTGGCTGCGATAGTTGGCGCCTATCCGGTAATCTGCATCAGGAATGAACCCGGTATTGGCCGGATTGGTTGTTAAAGGAGAATTGAAAAACTGCGAAAAATGCAGGTCCTGCGAAAACGATAAAGCAGAATAAATGATTAATACCGTACTGAAGATGATCTTTTTATATAAGCCAGGTTCAATGCCCCGTGCATATCGTCTCAAATGTCCGGCATATACAGGTCTTCCCGGCATTTTTACCAAAGAAACAATATCACTCTGCAGGTTTCTGTACGCACTCATTGTTTAATCTTTAGATGTCAATAATTTTATCTGTGTCTCCGGATTGCTTCGATCTTATCCCTGCTAACGTATTAACGTAATATCGCCCTTTTTAGTTGCTTTCGTTCCATCTGTAAATTCTACCTCGAGCGTATACGCATATACATCCATCGGCTGAATTACACCTTTATATCTGCCATCCCATCCAACACTTTTACTATCGCTTTCAAACACCAGGTTTCCTACCCTGTTATATATGCGCCATTTCATTTTACCAATGCCAAAACCTTTTACATATATAATACTGTTTAAAGAATGACTCTGTGGTGTAAACGCGTTTGGCAAATCAAGCCGTGGCGTTATTATCGCCACAACCTGCGCCTTTGCAGTATCAGCACAGCCCGAATTATTAAATGCCAGCAGCAAGACCTGGTATGTACCGCTGGTGTTATACAAATGATCTATATTTCCCCTGCTGATTGTTATCAACGAATCACCATCCCCAAAATACCATTTAAAATTAGTTGCATCTGCAGAGGAGGTATTGGTAAACGTATATGGAAAATTCTCTTGCGGAGTAACCGGCGAGTACGTAAACGAAGCTGTTGGCTTATCTGCCAGCTGAATACTTATCGTGATTGAATCTATTTTATTACAAGTTGACGTATCAATGGCCACCAGTTTAATATTGTAGGTTCCGGGCGTAGTGTAAAGATGTGTTGGACTAATATCTGTGGAAGTGGTACCATCACCAAAATCCCAGGAAAAACTTGACCCTGCCAGTGATGTATTGCTAAACACAGCATTGTAAGGTACACACCCAAACGGAGGTGTTTCAATCTGGGCCTTTACCAACGGTGCAACCCGTAAAGTAATAGTGGTTGAATCAGGAGAATTACAATAATTGGTATCTGGCAACACAAGCTGTACTTTATAGGTTCCCGCTGCAGCATAACTATGGGTAATAGCTGCAGGACCGGAGACTACACGGGGCGTGCCATCACCAAAATCCCATATAAAAGACTGATTTGAAAATGGAACAGCTGTAGGTGAAAGGGTTGATGTGTTGGTGAATTGGTAAGATAATGACTGGCACGGTTGCAGCTTTGCGGCGGTGAAAGCAAGATAAGCTTCGTTGTTTCTAACGCGCACATGAATATATGAAGTGTCGCGGATATTACAGGTAGTGGAGTCTATGCCAACCAGCATCACTTTGTAATCGCCCACTAAATTATAAGTATGGTTAATGCTAAAATCTTTTGTAGCAACTGTTGCCGAACCATCGCCAAACGTCCATTCATAGCTGGACGCATTTCTTACGGTATCTTTAAATTGTACAGTTAATGGCACACAGCCAGAGGTATCAAAAACATCGTTGATATAAGCTTTTACACCTGCGCCTACGCCTGCAAAATTAAACGCAATTTTTACAACACCCAGGTTACATCCTCCATTGCCTGCACCATTTATGGGACCGGCAACACCTGGCGTAATTGGATAAGGCGGATTGGGGTTTCCGTATGAATTCCCCTCGCAGTTTGCACAGATGGCCTGGTAAATAACGCCTTCCTGATCATAGCGGCTGGTTCCGCCATCAACATGTTCGCCGAAACCGCTGGCACCAATGCCGCCCTGGCCAAAATACGTAGCGTAGAGCAGGGATGCGGCATTTTTTCGCATCACCAAAAAATAAAAATCTTTATTATCTGTCACAGATTTTATAGCACCGGGGGTAATCGGCATCCCGGTAACGCCTGCCATGCCAAATATATCAGGAGAGGGCGGCGGAAAAGGATAACCTCCCCAGCCGGACACATACACATTTTCACAACGGTCTACCAGGAAGGCGACCGGCGATATATTGGGCATTGAAGATCCATTTCCAAATACTGTTGAATATACAAAACCTGATAAATCGGGCTTAAGCTTTGCAATGAATTGTTTTGAATTGGCATTACTGAAACTGGCATTAACAACAGGCCACGAGCCTTCTGTTATTCCCATCACATACGGATAACCAAGCTTATCGAACTTAATTCCATAGATGGCATCATAACTGGTTGTTCCAAGATAAGTAGTGCGGATGATACCACTGCCATCGCTGGCAAGTTCAGATATAAAACCATCCGTTAAACCACCGCTGAAAGCTGGCTGCTTTACACCCGCCGTGCTGCCAGGAAAATCTGTACTTGAAGTAGTACCCGCAACATATAAATTACCCGTAAGTGGGCTTATATCCATAACAAACACGCCATCATCAAGCGAGCCGCCAAGAAAACTGCTGAAAATAACATTGTTGCAGGTAGGATCAATTTTTAGAATCGCACCGTCCTGCGTTCCTTTTAAATTTGGTTGAAAGGCATTTACTGCGGGAAAGTCTGTCGACTGCGTTTGTGTTGCCACAAATATATTATTGGATTTATCCAGTATCACTTCTCCCCGCGAGTCATCTCCATAAAAACGCAGGGTTCTTAGTTTCTGAGGCGAATTGCTGTTCCCGCGCTGGTCCTGGATATTGGCTGCATCAAGACCTGTACCTCCAATACGCAATGACCCGATAATAGCAGTACCCGTTGCGTTTAATTTTATCACGGCTAAATCTCCGCCGCCACCTTTACCAATTAATTTTCCGGGAAAATTATCTGAATATGTACGACCCATCAGAACAAGATTGGCTTGTGCATCTGAAATCATACTGAGTGGATAATCATTGCCTTTTCCACCAAGAAAAGTACTATAAATCCTGGACGTTCCATCAGAACTAAATCTTGTAAGCCCAATGTCCCAAATAGCACCACCGGCATTTGGTTGAATAGCACCAGGCGTTACCGGGTAGCCGTTTTGCTGCACAATACCCGCCCCAAATAAACTACCATCCGGACCCGGTGTTGCCGTAAAGCCCCAATTGTCTGTCCGGCTTCCCGAAAAAGAGGAAAAAATCAAGGTTGGATCAATAATAAGCGGAATGTTTTTTGCGTATGCTTTTATCTTAAATCTTACCGTATTGTCATTTACAATTTCGTATTTACAACTAACATCTGTCTTGCCAGATATTTTATCGAACTGATAACTGTACGGTTCCAGTTCCTTTACATCTCCAACGGATGTTTTTACATAGAGCTGATTATTTTTAATTAATAATTTATCCGCCCCTTCATATTTCATTTGAATGCTCTCCGTGCTCGCACCAGGGTTTACCACAATATCATATTTCAATGCGCCATTTTCTGAATAATAACGTACGTCAATACCAGGGTACATATTTTTATACGTGATGCCCCTGTAAATTTTACAGTCCGATGCCCACGAGGACTGATCATTACCTATGAAATAATTATTATAAGAATCCTGTGGTTTCTCCGGAACGATTTGAACGTCGTCGCTTGATCCTTCAAAATGCACCCGATATGCGTGCGCGTGAAGCAACACGGGCACCGTGGCAGGCTGACCACTAGCGCCACCCGTACTGGTTGTTTTTGAAGCACCATTCTTAACAATTTTAATAAGCCCGCTGTTGCCGCTGCCACCATGGCTTTGCTCATGCAATTTCTTTAGGTCATCAACACTGTTTAGCAGTACTGTAAAACCTTGCTTTTGCAAAAAAAAGGAACCCGCACCAACTTCACCCATAAACTTAACCTGGCTATTCCACTGGCCTTTGTTTTCAATAAAATCAAAATTGATTTGCTGCGCAGCTACGCGGAGTGTTGCAAGGCAGGACAGAAGAAGAATGAATATTTGCTGTTGTTTCTTCAAAGTATATCTAATTTACCAAATTTAAACGTCTTTTATCTGTAAATCTTGTTGTTCCATTGCAAACGTGAAGACACCATCGTACATATTCTTACCACTGCATGTAATTTTACAATTCAGGAAAGGTTGAATGCGATAATTTATCTACGAAATTTTGCTCCAGGCCGTTTTGCCTTTTTGAGATTGCAGGAAATTCTTAAGGAGCAAATTTTCAGCCGAAATAAGCTGAGGATCTTTATCCAAAACCTGCTCCGCCATTTCTTTTGACACTTCCAGCAACTGCCGGTCTAATATGATACTGGCTAATTTAAAATTTAAGACACCACTCTGGCGCGTGCCTTCAATATCTCCTGGTCCCCTCAGCTCTAAATCCTTTTCAGCAATTTTGAAACCATCATTGGTAGAACACATGATCTTAATACGTTCCCGCGCCTCTTTGGTTGGTTTCATGCCTGTTAATAAAATACAAAAACTCTTATCAGCTCCGCGCCCTACCCTACCCCGCAACTGGTGCAGCTGGGACAAGCCAAATTTTTCAGCACTTTCAATTACCATTACAGAAGCGTTGGGTACATTTACGCCTACTTCTATCACTGTTGTAGAAACCATTATTTGCGTATCTGCTTTTACAAACCGATCCATATTGGTTTTCTTCACATCTGCTTTTTGCTGGCCGTGCACCATACTAATCCAGTATTTGGGTTCAGGAAAAAAAGCTTTTACATTTTCGTATCCCCGCATCAGGTTTTCAAAATCCATTTTGGCAGATTCTTCTATCAGCGGAAATACAATGTAGATCTGGCGGCCCAACGCAATTTCCGTTTTTAAAAATGCCATCACCTTCATGCGATCATATTCATAACGATGTGCGGTAGTAATTGGTTTACGACCGGGCGGTAATTCATTAATAACGCTGTAATCCAGGTCTCCATATGCCGTCATGGCAAGTGTGCGCGGTATCGGCGTTGCCGTCATTACCAGCACATGCGGCGGAATAATAGCTTTCTTCCACATTTTTGCGCGTTGCTCCACCCCAAAGCGATGCTGCTCATCCACGATCACCAGCCCAAGATTTTTAAACTGTACTACTTCTTCAATAACAGCATGGGTGCCGATTAAAATGTGCAGGCTTCCTTCGGCCAGCTCCGCCATTATTTTATTTCGCGCAGCCTTTTTTGTTGAGCCAGTCAATAATTGAACATGTACAGGCATATCCTTCAGCAATGCTGTTAACCCATTAAAATGTTGTGTGGCAAGAATTTCAGTTGGCGCCATCAGGCAGCTTTGAAAACCGTTATCGGCCGCCAGCAGCATGCACAACAAGGCTACAATGGTTTTACCACTTCCTACATCACCTTGTAACAAACGGTTCATTTGTTTGCCCGTGGCGGTATCAATTCTTATTTCTTTTAGTACTCTTTTCTGAGCGCCTGTCAATTCAAACGGCAAATATTCTTTGTAAAAAGAATTAAATAAATCACCCACTACGGTAAACATATTCCCTTTTGAGTACCGGTGACGCTGCGCTTTAATTAATCTCATTCTAATCTGCGCCAGAAAAAGTTCTTCAAACTTTAGTCTTTGTACTGCCTGTTCATATTCATCTGTTGAAGTTGGAAAATGAATTTGCCGGTAAGCAGTGTAACGTGGTAATAGTTGCAGTTGCGTAATAATTGCTGCAGGCAAATTTTCTGGAAGATCCCTTTCATGCAGCATGCCAAATAATACGGCGGTGAGCTTACCAATTTGCCTGCCGCCCAATCCCTTTATCTTTAATTTTTCTGTAGAGGGATAAACAGGCTCCAAAAAACTTTTACCTTCACTTTTTTCCCGGGAGAAAGCCTCCATTTCGGGATGACTTATTTGAGGCGTGCCCTGGAAAAAACTTGTTTTTCCATACACCAGGTATTCATTGCCAATCTGCAGATTCTTTTGCACCCAGTTAACACCCTGGAACCAGATCAATTCAATACTTCCGCTACTGTCACGTACCTCAGCTGCCAGCCGGCGGCCCCTGGCCTCACCTAAAACTTCCAGGCTTACCAGTTTACCGGCAACCTGCATATATTCTGTTTGCGGCGTGATGTCCCGTATTAAATTAATTTTTGTTTTGTCTACATGCCTGTTGGGAAACAGCTCCAGCAAATCACCAAAAGTAAAAATGCCCAGTTCCTTTTTTAAAATATCCGCACGTTGTGGCCCCACGCCTTTAAGGTATTCTATTGGGTTGGCCAGTATTGAGTTATTAGGGCTGATAAAATATTTTAAAACAAAAATAAGGGCTGAAGACCGGAACTTTGTATATCGCTAACCGGATAGCTTTTAAATATCAACATATACACTTAGTTTTGAGAACAAACCCTTTAAAATTCTAATGCGACCGATAGCTATACCGGCCAATATACAAG
>JBDUAY010000296.1:0-7369 GCA_040004415.1 Bacteroidota bacterium
TGAACATCTTTCAGGGTATTGACCGGTAGCATCTGCGCCATGTTCGGCCGGGCAAGTGTGTTATTTGCGAAAAGGGGGAACTGCCATTCCCTGAAGCGTTCCATAATTAAACAACTCCCGAAATACAACCAGCAAGAAAGCTTTACAACCCTGGAAGCCAGCGCTATTTGACAACATCAGGAATACTTGTCTTACCGGTCACCCATAAACGCTAATTTATTCATGCATGCCGGGTCTGAGCCGGCCCGCAGCAACAAATCTTTTTTTCCAGTAAGCATCATCCATGCAGGCAATGGAAACGCCTTTGGAAGAGGATGCATTGATAAACATGCGGTTTGCGAGGTACATGCCTACATGCGATACGATTTTGTCATCCATGGTCTTGAAAAATACCAGGTCGCCTTCAGATAGTGATTTGGTGGAAGCAAAACGATCGATCCAACCGGTTCCAAATTGCTCAAACGATGTTCTGGGTACGCGTATCTTGTATACCTCAGATAATAACTTCTGCATAAATGCGGAGCAGTCGATTCCTTTTCTACTGGTTCCACCCCATAAATAAGGCGTAAACAACCATTGATCAATAAATTGGTACAGCACAACATTGGTCACGCTGGCAGGCGATGTTTTCAAATACAAGGCATATTTTTCCTGGAGCGAGTTAGCCTTTTTTATTTCCTCTTTGGGCGGGGCCGCTGCAGCCGGTTGTGCAGTGCCGTCATCAATATATATTTTATTATTGTTTGCGGCCACACTGGTTTTTTTGGGTGCACTGCATGCAGCTGCCAGCATGGTTAACAGGCAAAAAAAATACTTGCCGGCAAGTTTGAACGATGATGATAACATGCGTGGAAGATAATCAGTTTACGGATAAAAAATCAGGTACCAAATCTGCCTGGCGGACCACCGCTGCGAATTGCTCCGCAATTTTTTTATTATGAAAATACAAAAAGGTGGATAACAACCTGGTACAGCCGGGCAACCAAACCAAAGCAAAATAAAGGTAATAAAATCTTTAAAAAAAGGTGTTTTCACTTTTTCTCCTTATCTTTTCTGTCATTATCTTAGACCTGCAATCTGCATACTTCCATATTCCATTTGATATACCACCCGTATCTGCAATTAATATTTTTGGAAACAACATACTATGGCAAAGAAAATGATGTTGTCCTCAAGGATTGATGAGCAAGTATTGTTCACCTTCCTGGGCGTCGGCCTTTTATCCCTTATTATATTTGGATTCCGGTATATCAGTCATCCAAACTGTTTGCCGATCACTATACAGGTAGGCGATAATATTGTAGAAGGTAAAGTCACAACTTTTAAAGCTGAAACAAATATTGGAACTTCTTTCCACTGGAATTTTGGAGATAATGAAGTTTCCGATGAAGAGACCCCTTCCACCAGGCATGTATATAAACATCCGGGCAATTACATCGTTAGTGTATTGGTGAATGGTTCCTGCGACGAATCAATCCCAATTTTTGTACAAGCGGGCAGTGCTGATTCTGTAACAGCGCTGAAGGCCATCATTGAATTTTCTAAAAACACCGATACGGTGGGTTTGAACGAAGAATTTATGTTAAGTGATGTATCTCCTAATTCAACCAACCGAATTTGGAATTTGGGTGAACCAGGAGTGTCGGAGCAACATACCCAGAATGTAAAATTCGCTTACAGCACCCCAGGGCCTAAAAAAGTGATACTTACTGTAAACGAAAAAGCGGTGGCTTACAAGAACCTCTACGTTCGTGAAAGAGAATTGCCCAAATTGCCAGAAATAAAAATGCCGAAAGCCGTAGCGAAAAAAACAGATCTTGGCCTGAAAGATGACCCCGATATAAAACCGTTGCAAGTACCCACTAATGACAAGCCCAAGCCCGAGCCTGAACCAGTACCGGTTGAAAAGATAAAAGACCCACCTGTGGGATACCTTGAATCTGTTTTCAAAGGGGTGATGGCAGGGGGCGAATGGAAAGAATCTTTTTCTAAATACATGTGTTCAGGTGATCTGAATTTACCAGTGGTGTATAACGGGAATAACACCACGCTATCTCAGGTTTGTATAGGATTAAGTGCGATAAATAAAAAGGAAGTAAAGAAAATATCCAACGTAAAAGTGATTCCTATTTTTAATAAGCAGACGAACTGTATTACTTTCCTGAATATAACAATAGATAAAACAACGGGTGTTTGGCCAATTAAAAAAACGAGCCATGTCGATATTAACCAATGATTTTGTACTGAACGAAACATCCCAGCGCGCTATCCGCATAGCACAGGCGCTTGCCAAAGAAAACATGAATGCTTTCTTTGCGCCTTCGCACCTGCTGAAAGCATTGCTGCACAAAGAAGTTGACCTGACAGCGCAACTGAAAAAGATGGATGCCGATATCTACTACACCGAAGAATGGGCCGAAGTGCGTATGGAAAGTGAAAAGAAAACCAGCACGCCACCGGATCCCATCAGCGGTGCCCCTTCTATTGACAACGTTATCAATGAAGCGGATAGCATTCGGTTGAAACTGCTGAAAGATCAAATAGAACCCATATACCTGCTGGCAGCCTTGGTGACGCCTGGCGTGGCGTTTAGTTTTGAACAACTCAAAACATTGCCGTTAAAACGGGAAGATCTGTTGCAGACGCTTACCGTCAATGGCGAAATACAAGGGCCTGCCGCTAAGAAAAACGGAACATCTAATACCGCTGCCGGCAAAACATCACAAGCGGCACTGCTGAAATATTGCGTAGATAAAACCCTGCTCGCAACAGAAGGTAAAATGGATGCTGTAATAGGAAGGGATAAAGAAATCAGGATGATGTCTGAGATCTTATGCCGGCGCTCCAAACCCAATGTATTGATTACTGGTGAACCCGGCGTTGGAAAGTCTTCTCTTGTGGACGCGTTCACCATTGCTATTTTCAATCAGCAGGTACCTAAGCAGCTCGCAAATGCCCGGGTGTTTGAACTGGATACCGGTTCCCTGGTGGCGGGCGCTTCCTACAAAGGCGAAATAGAAGACCGGCTGAAAAGTATACTGGCGGAGATCAAGCAATTTGAAAAAGCCATTTTATTCATTGATGAAATACATACTGTGGTAGATAAAAACGGGGCAGCCGGGGGCGCCGTTAATATGTTGAAACCTGAACTGGCCAGGGGCGAAATCACACTTATCGGCGCTACTACCAAAGATGAATACCGGAAATTCATTGAGCCTGATGAAGCCCTGAGCAGGCGGTTTGAATTATTGCAGGTGGATGAACCGGAAGCCACTACATGCTTTCACATGATTAAAGCCATTGCGCACAAGTACGAAACTCATCATGGGTTGCTTGTGCCGGACGATACCATTAAAGAAACCATACGCCTTGCTAAACGGTATATCAAAGACCGGCGGTTACCCGATGCCGCTATTGACCTTGCCGACCGATCGCTTGCAGCACTTCGTATGATAAATGATACCGGCGAAAAGGATTTAGACAATTTTCAGCAGCTTTACAATGAATATGCAGCAAGCCCTGAAAAAAGTGAACGGCTGGAAGACTGGTACTGGCTGTACCTGCAAATGAGAAATAAACTCAGCCCTATTTTGTGGGGACAGTTTGAATCAGACGAAAATCCTGATACGTTCACCAGGGTAGAAGAAATAAAAACATACCTCGGCAAAGTGCTGGATACATTGAAAAATGCAGCTATCATAAAGCATACGGAACTAACCGGCGCAAGTGTCGCAGCCATCGTATCTTTCAAAACAGGTATACCTATCGGAAAAGTACAAACGCAGGAAAAAGAGCGGCTGCTGAATATGGAAGCAGTGCTGAAACAAAGATTGATAGGGCAGGACCATGCAATAAAAAATATTTCGGAAGCAATTCTTGAATCGCGTTCCGGTTTAAGCAAACCCGGTCAACCAATTGGTTCGTTTTTTTTCCTGGGCCCTACCGGCACTGGTAAAACGGAGCTCACAAAGGCGCTGGCGTCGTTTCTCTTCCAGGATGAATCTTTCCTGATACGCTTTGATATGTCTGAGTTTAAAGAAGAGCATTCGGCCGCATTGTTATATGGTGCGCCTCCCGGTTATGTTGGTTACGAAGAAGGCGGCCTGCTGGTAAATAAGATCAGGCAAAACCCATATGCCGTGGTGTTATTCGACGAAATAGAAAAAGCACATGCTTCGGTATTTGATATTTTTTTACAGATACTGGATGAAGGTAAGCTGCACGATAAGCTTGGCAAAGAAGGAGATTTTTCCAATGCAGTGATCATTTTTACGTCGAATATCGGGAGCCAGTATGTAGTTGATTCTTTTAATAAGGGTGAAATTCCTTCTTCCGCCAAACTGCTCGAAATTATGGGTCAGCACTTCCGGCCGGAATTTCTTGGCAGGCTAACGGAGATTGTTCCGTTTGCGCCAATGAATGAATCGATGGTACAAAAAATTCTGCAAATTCAGCTGGCAAGTTTATATGTTACTTTGCAAAAACAAGGCATTTCGTTGTCTGTGTCGCCGCAGGCATCCACTTTGCTGGGGCAACTTGGATATACGCCCAAGTATGGAGCACGACCCCTGAGTGCAGTTATCCGGTCGCAATTAAGAAGACCGCTATCACGCAAAATCATCAGTGGCGAAATACAGGCCGGAAGCAATATTGCATTGGAGCTGGATGATCAAAATGAATTTTGCTGGAAAATAGAATAAAGAATAAAAAAATATGCCAATGATAAGTTGGGGAAATTAGTATATATTTAAATATATTTTATTGCCACTTACTTTCCGGCAGAAACATCCACATCCTGCGCAAACCACACTGACTAAATATCCTCTCAATATCCTCAATAATTATCTTTCAATTTTAAACATCAAAATACAAATTTTATGGCTGTTGAAAAATATAATATCGGCGGTACCGTAAGGGATACTGAAGCCGACGAAGCATTTGCAGAGATTCAGCAAAACCGTGTGCTAATGGCAGAAAAACTTACAACGGTTTCCGCCGGAAAACCCCAGATAGTACATGGCCTTACCAATGTTTCGCAAGTCTTTGAACACTACAAACCTAATGTGGACATTGATTTTGAAAATGAAGAAGGTGTTACAAAAAAGGAAACACTTCGCTTTAAAAGCGTAGGTGATTTTGGCATCAAAGGGATCACCGCACAGAGCAGTTTTATTAGTGACCTGACGACAAAAAAAGAACAATACCAGAAAATTGCCAAAGAATTAAAGTCAAACAAATTGCTGCGTGAAGTACTTAAGAACGAAGAAACAAAAAAGGCTTTTATGGATGGCATACATGCTTTAATTAAAGAATTAGACCAGGCGGGAAAGTAACGGCCCCGGTCTTACACTAAAAACAGGTTATTATTTTTACCAGATTTATCTCCTACATACTCAATAAAATTTTTTATATGGCGCAGGAACAGTTAAAGGCCGCGGAATTACAAACAAAGGTGCGGGAAGCAGTACAAAATATGGATAAACCAGCTGAAGTACTGGACAGCACTGTAAAAACACTTGAAAAGTTTGGTGGTTTTGATATACTTGAAGCGCTCAGTGATCTGGTAGCGAATCTCAACCCCGAGAAAAAAGCAAGAAAAAAAATATTTCTGAATGAAGATGCACAGAAAGTTGAAAGGGAAAAACTTAAAAAGTCTTTGCAATTGTGGAGTGAAGTGCTGATGAGCTCCGAGGATTCATCAGAGATGGTGGAAAGCTGCCAGACCAAAGCAGCGCAGGCAGAGCAACTGTTGAAGAAAAACCTGAAAGTTGCTATTGAAGGCACACAGGAGCTGGAGCGTTCTTACCGTTCTGTTGCTTTGTTCTACTCAAATACGGAGGATACAAAAGTGAAAAACGTTTCGTTTATTAACGTTGATCCTGAAGACCTGAAAGATCTTGATAATCCAAAATTTATAGATGCCATCCAGGAAGAAATAGTGGAAAATTTTGACAGGCTTGATTTAAGGGGTAACTATGGGTTGCTGGTACTCCCCGGTTACCTGGGATCAAATACGGTGATAGAAAAATGGGCAAAAATTGCATTCCAGAATAAAGTAATGCTGGTTACTGATTTTCAGAACCTGGACGAGCCGGACGGCGTAATGTCTTTTTTTGAAAAAGCCAATCTTACTGGCGGTGAGGTACACCGGTCAAATGTAATCATGTCTTGTAACTGGCTTGTGGGCCGGGGCAAATTTAATGAGGTGGGTGAAGAAGACGATTTATATGTTCCGCCTGCGGGTGCGCTGGCCGGAAAGATATACAATACGCTGATGTCTCAGGTTACAGCCGGTAAAAAACATGGTGGCATGAATGAAGTAGATGGTGTACGTTTTGATTTGAAAAAAAGCGAAATTGCCAGTCTTGAAAAAATGGGGTTAGTGCCTATGGTAAAAGAGTACGGCAAGGTGATGGCGTTCTCGGCAAAAACTTTGTTTAATGGAGATAATATTGGCCTGCAGACGTATTCAGTGGTGCGTGTATTTGATTATGTGGCTAAGGTAATGATGGATTTTCTTAACAGGCGTGCGTTTGAAAACTTTAATGCTAATACGCGCAAAGACCTGAACCGTCAGATTGTTAAATTTCTTGATAGTATAACAGGGCCCACCAAACTAATAGAAAGTTTTGACATACTGAGATTTGAACAGGACCCGGTACAGAAAGATAAAATTTATCTTGATATTCACATGAAACCTTACTTCCCGGCAAAAACATTTTTAATAAAGCTGGAAGGACAAAAAGGTGATGACGGTGCCGAATGGGCATCAGAATATGCTCAGAATAAATAGGTATAATTACGCAACAAAGTCCAGTGAAACAACGGTTGCTGTTACTTATCTGTGCTATAACTTTACATTCTCAATCAGCAATATAGTTACAGAATCTGACAGCTGAAACATAATACCACCCCGGAAAACACCTGACATCCATATTGCAAAATTGTTGCCGTATTGAAGAACAATAATGGTAACATAAAGGAAAAATCATCCCGATATTCTTTAAAAAATGTTGCAGGGTATTTCGTGTGCATTTTTTAATCAGCCAGTCCTTTGTCATCATCATCATACCATTTATTCATTTTAAATCTCTTTTTTTATGTCTTTTAAAGCAACATTAAACGTGGCTGGTAAGAAACCAACAGTATTATCATGCCATTACTCCCTGAAACAGGAAACTGATGCAACCGGCCGCCCATCTTCAGTAACCCGCGGTGGAAAAATTACTGTAACAGTTGAAGGCAATGAGGATACTACTTTTTTCGAATGGATGTGTAACAGTTTCGAAAGAAAGGACGGTTCTATTGTGTTCCTGAAACGCGACTCAGACGCAACAATGAAAGAGTTGAAATTTAAAGAAGCTTATCT
>JBDUAY010000297.1:0-7353 GCA_040004415.1 Bacteroidota bacterium
AAAAAAAGGAAGCAAAATAAGTTTCACGCAAAGACGCAAAAAAAAGGAAGCAAAAACAGGGTTCACACAAGGACGTAAAAAAGCAAAGTAAATCCGCCCGTATTCTTTGCGTCGTGACGCTTCGGTAAAAACTTTGCTGTCTTTGCCTGAAAATCTCTGCGGGAGATTTGTCTTTTGTTCACAATAATTTTTAACTATCTGCTACGGGAATCATTTTGTAATTTGCACATTCAAAACATCTATTATTATGGCACTTTTTAAGTCTGGTAACCCCGCATTAAATGAAAAGACATTTCAACAAAGTATTGTTGTAGATCAGTCTGAAGTAATGACGGAGCGCGGAACCTTAAACAAATTTTTCCTATTGTTCTTATTGGTGATGGCAACCGCCGCGTATACCTGGAAAGCGTATGGAGATGGCGTAAATGTTACGTCATGGATAATCATCGGAGCTGTCGGCGGTTTGATTACAGCAATTGTACTTTCTTTTAAACCGGTATGGGCTGCATTTCTTGCGCCGGTATATGCATTATTTGAAGGAGCTTTTGTGGGTGGTATTTCTGCCACGTATAACTTTGCTTTTAAAGGTGCTGAAACTACCGGAACTACAGGCGGCATTGTTATGCAGGCAGTAGGACTAACGTTTGCAGTCGTAATTGCGATGTTTGCACTGTATCGTTTCCGTATCATTAAAGCAACCGAAAAGCTCAAATCAGTTATTATCACCGCTACCTTTGGGATTGCCATTTTTTATCTCCTGGCAATGGGATTGCGTATGTTTCATATTGACATGCCGCTGATTCATTCAAGCGGCACAATGGGTATTGTTTTTTCTTTAGTTGTAGTAGGTGTGGCTGCATTGAACCTGATACTTGATTTTGATATGATAGAAACGGGTGCAGCAATGGGCGCGCCAAAATACATGGAATGGTATGGCGCCTTCGGTTTACTGGTAACCATTGTTTGGTTATACCTGGAAATATTGAGGTTGCTGTCAAAAATGAATAGCAGGAATTAAGCACACCAATAGAAAGTAATAACAAAAGAAACGCAAGCAAAAGGAATTGTACAATTCTTGAAAATAAAAAACCGTCGTCCAAAAAGGCTTCGGTTTTTTATTTTCAGGTATTTGATGTATGAAGTTTTTAAAATCCATCTCCATCCAGCAAATTACCCAGGCCGCCTAAGATGCTGCCTTCTTCTTTTCTTTTACCAAACTGCGGACTATAAGAAATAATCTTGCTTGCCAATCTGCTGATGGGTAATGATTGCAGCCATACTTTACCCGGTCCGCGCAATACAGCAAAGAATAAACCTTCACCACCAAAGACCCAGTTGCGCACGCCGCGTACCATTTCTATATCAAAATCAATACCACCGGTATATGCCACCACACAGCCGGTGTCTACCCGTAATAATTCACCAGCCTGCAAAGTTTTTTCTACTACGTAACCACCTGCATGTACAAACGCCATTCCATCACCTTCTAATTTTTCCATGATAAAACCCTCTCCACCAAAAATACCGGTGCCCAGCCTGCGCTGGAAAGCAATACCGATACTTACACCCTTTGCGGCACATAGAAAAGCATCTTTTTGTGCGATGATCATACCGCCCAGTTCCTGCAGATCAAGCGGAATAACTTTGCCTGTGTAAGGCGCCGCAAAACTTACTTTTCGTTTACCCGAACCGGTATTGGTAAAGGCTGTCATAAATAAACTTTCTCCTACTAAAATGCGTTTGCCGGCAGAAAATAATTTATCCAATAATCCCCCGCCCTGTTGTTTGGAACCATCCCCAAAAATACTCTGCATTACAATGTTATCATCCATCATCATAAAGGCACCGCTTTCAGCAATCGCCGTTTCATTGGGGTCAAGTTCTATTTCTACAAACTGCAATTCTTCACCGTAAATCTTATAATCAATTTCATGATTGTTTCTCATGGTAGTATTTTTTTATGAAGATAAAAAAGATTGGCCTTTTTTTCGGCGCTAAAATGATAAACGGATGCCAAAAGAATGACTTAGGGATTAGGGATTTTGAATTGGGCGAATTGCGTCTTAGTCTTCACCCTGTTGCTGCTACAAATTCCAAATTCCACCCGGGCCCTCCAAATTGAAATGCGCTTTAATTGATCAGCGGTTAAGTGTTGAGCCGTCAAATTACTTACCTTGTTCCCTTCTTTTTTAAATAAAAATATATGAGCAAATCAAAATTCATTTTACTGGCTGTGGTGTTGTGTAATTTATCGTCCGCCGTTTTCGGACAGGCAAAACTTGTAGAAACGATTGGCAAGAATGGGGATGAGCTGGTGATTCCTTACCAGAAATATGTTTTGCAGAATGGGTTAACATTAATCGTACACGAAGATCACAGTGATCCAATTGTGCATGTAGATGTTACCTATCATGTTGGTTCTGCCCGTGAAGAGATTGGTAAATCAGGTTTCGCACATTTTTTTGAACACATGATGTTCCAGGGTAGCGATCATGTAAACGATGAAGAACATTTTAAAATTGTTACTGCAGCGGGTGGTACGCTCAACGGTTCTACTAACCGTGATCGAACCAATTATTATGAAACAGTTCCTAACAATCAGCTGGAAAAAATGCTTTGGCTGGAAGCGGATCGCATGGGCTTTTTATTAGACGCTGTAACGCAGCAGAAATTTGAAGTGCAAAGAGCCACGGTGAAAAATGAACGCGGACAAAACTACGATAACAGGCCTTATGGTTTATTGAGTGAGGTGGTATCTAAAAATTTATACAACTATGGTCATCCCTATTCATGGCTTACCATTGGTTATATCGAAGATTTAAACCGCGCAGATGTAACTGATCTGAAGAATTTTTTCCTGCGCTGGTACGGCCCAAACAATGCAACGCTTACCATTGGCGGCGATGTAAAAACGGTTGATGTAGTAAAGCTGGTAGAAAAATATTATGGAGATATTCCGCGCTGCCCCGACGTACAAAAAGTAATTGTACCGGCTGTACATATTGATCGCGATCGGTACGCATCTTACACAGATAACTATGCGCGGTTACCTTACCTGTCCATTGTATATCCTTCTGTTCCCAGTTATGATAAAGATATTGCTGCACTGGCATGCCTGGCGCAGGTTTTAGGTCAGGGCAAAAACTCGGTTTTTTATCAGCAAATGGTAAAAAAGCAGCAGGCATTGCAAGCCAGTGCTAATAATCAGACAAGTGAACTGGCGGGTGAATTTAATATCAATGTAATTCCATTTGCTGGTAAGTCACTCGCTGACATGGAAAAACTACTAAGGGCTTCACTCGATAGCTTTGAGGTACGCGGCGTTACGGATGAGGATATCGCCAAATTTAGAGGCGGTATTGAAGCGCAATATGTTAACAGTCTGCAAAGTGTTGCAGGTAAGGTAAGTCAGCTGGCAATCTTTCAAACATTAACCGGCAATCCAAATAAAATTGGTGAGTTATTAAAAATGTATACTGCAGTTACCAAAGAAGATGTGATGCGGGTGTACAATCAATACATAAAAAATAAGCATGCTGTTATTGTAAGTGTGTTGCCAAAGGCGCAGGAGAAAATGATTGCAGCCGCTGATAATTATAAGATTGATTCCAGCCACTACACGGGGCCCGATTACGGCTATGCAAAATTGAAATATGTTAAGGCAACTGATAATTTTGATCGAAAAATTCATCCCGGTAACGGACCTAATCCTGTTGTTAAAGTGCCTGCATTCTGGAAAAAAGATTTACCCAACGGCATTAAAATAATTGGCGCGCAAAATAATGAATTGCCGCTGGTGAATATGACTATTACAATCCCAGGCGGGCATTTGGTTGAAGCAAAAGATACTGCGAAGCTTGGGCTTGCCAGTTTTTTTTCTGATATGATGAATGAAGACACAAAGAAATACACGGCTGAGCAAATGTCGATCGAATTACAAAAACTTGGAAGTACCATTAATGTATTTAGCCAGCGCGATGGAATTGTATTTTCAGTGCAATGTTTAAAAAAGAATACCGACCAAACGCTGGCGTTATTGCAGGAAAAAATGTTTAATCCAAATTTTACGGATGATGCTTTTAAGCGTGATCAAAAACAAAACCTGGAAGGCCTTAAACAGGCAAAAACACGTCCGGCCGCGGTTGCAACAGAAATTGCTGCTAAAATAAATTATGGCAGTAATAATATTTTGGGTATGAGTGAAGATGGAACAGAAAGTTCTTTACATAATATTACACTGGACGATATAAAGAATTATTACAGTAATTATTTTACTTCGCAGGGAACGAAAGTGGTAATTGTGGGAGACATAAAACAGGATGAGATTTTCCCTAAACTTTCTTTTTTAAATAATCTTCCCAATAGAAAAGCAGATATTCCTGCGGTAAATGCCACGTTACCGGAAATCACTAAAACAAAAATTTATTTAGTGGATGTTCCCAAAGCGGCACAAACTGAATTCAGGGTTGGTTATGCAACTGGTTTAAAGTATGATGCCACCGGTGAATTTTATAAATCTGGTTTGATGGATTATGTTTTGGGCGGCGCTTTCAACAGCCGTTTAAATTTAAATCTGCGTGAAGACAAGGGCTGGACGTATGGTGCACGTTCTGGTTTCGACGGCGATAATTATGCAGGTGAGTTTGAATTTAGTTCTGGTATCAAAGCAGGTGCAACCGACAGCGCATTAACGGAAATAATGAAAGAGTTAAATAAGTATGAAGCAGACGGAATTACCGGCGACGAATTGTCTTTTACAAAAAGCGCGATAGGCCAGCGTGATGCATTGCGCTATGAAACTGGTTCGCAGAAAGCAGGATTTATTGCCAGAATTTTAGAGTACGATCTGCCGGCGGATTACGTAGACAGGCAAAATAAGATCCTAAAAAATATTACGAAAGAGGAAATTGACGTACTTGCGAAGAAATGGATCAAACCAGGAAAAATCAATATTGTTTTAGTAGGTGATAAGATAAAAATTTTACCGGGTCTTCAAAAACTAGGGTATGAAATTGTAGAGATGGATTCGGACGGTAAAACAATTGTGCAGAAGAAAGGATTTTAAGAGAACTGGCAATAAAAAAAGCGCCACCCGGAATGTGGCGCTTTTTTATTTTCCTGGTTTTGCTGCATGCTGCGGTCAGTATTGTATTTTGCTTATCAGTGGTTTTATTGATAGCCTGCAAATAATGTATTTTTGATACCAATGGCTTACCCATTTTATTTAGTAAATGTTCTTAACCACTTCAAAAAATATAGATAGATGAAAAGAAATACTTTTCTACTGCAGACATTGAAAATAAGTGGCGCTGCATTATTAGCCCCATATGTCGGTTTGCCTGTTGTACAGGCTGCAGCAGTTGCCGGCAATAAACACTTACTAAAGGATGATGATATTTTGCAACGCCTGGTAGCAGCCAATGATAATCAGGTTAATCAATTATTATCTGCTTTGCAGGCTGGAGTAACCAGTACCGGCAGAAAGATAGGATTTGATTTTGCAACTTTATCAGCCTCGTATGTTTCTCCCGGTTCAACGTATCACCAAAGTCCGCTCATTGTGGAAGCACTTGAAAAACTTGTACAGCTCTTGACGGGTTTGCAGTCAGCAGATGGCACCCTCAACTTTGGCAACCTGGAGTCGCCGCCTGATACAGCATTCCTGGTAGAACCGCTGGCGGCAGCAGCCCGCTTGTTGGAGCAAATTAAAATGCCGGTATTAAAGAATATAAACGAAGAGGTTAAAAAGTTTCTGCTACGCTGCGGTGCTGCACTGTCTGCCGGTGGCGTTCATACACCCAATCACCGCTGGCTCATTTGTGCAGCGCTGGCGGGCATTCATGCGGCGTATCCCAACCAGTTATATATTAACCGGATAGAAGACTGGCTGGGAGAACATTTTTATATTGATGCGGATGGCCACTATCCTGAAAGAAGCGCCAACTATGCCGTGGTAGAAAACACGGCTTTTCTTACAGTAGGGCGTCTATTAAAAAAGCCCATGTTGTTTGAGCCGGTAAGAAAAAACCTGGAGATGACCTGGTATTATATGGAGCCAGACGGACAATTGGTTACGGTTGATTCACGCAGGCAGGATCAGTATACATCCAAAAGCATGGTAGCTTATTACCTGCAATACAGGTGGCTGGCCATTAAAGACAACAACCATTTGTTTGCAGGCATTACCAGGTTAATTGAGGGGCTAAAAGGTTTTGAAGAAGAAATACTGAATAAATATTTATTTCAGTTTCTTGAAAACCCGCTGCTGCAAGAGGCTTTGCCCGAGGTTGCTGCTCCCCCTGTGCAATATGAAAAGCTTTTTGCAAATGCTGCCACACTGCGGTTACGCCATGCCGGTATAACCACTACATTATTTGGTGGCGTAGACTGGCCCGTAATTATTGCTTCCGGGCGTTCTGACAGCCCTAATTTCTATACGCACAGAAAGGGCGCGGCTATTTTAAAATACATGCGGCTGTCTGCAGACTTTTTTAGTATGGGGTATTTTTACAGCGATGGATTGAAAAAAGAAGGCAATGCGTATGTACTCCATAAAAAACTGGCAATACCTTATTACCAGCCGCTGCCGGCAAGCAGGCGAAACAGCAAGGGCGACTATAAACTATCGCCCAGCACAGACGGGCGGTTCTGGAGTAAAATGGACTTTGAACACAGGCCTGTTAGCAATATTAAAACACTCGATACAAAAATATCTTTTACAACAGCAGAGGGGACAGATAAATTAGTTTTTGAGGTAACTGGCCAGGCTGGCGTTCGTGTAACTGTTGAGCTTTGCTTTCTGGAAGGCGGTGTATTGTCTGGGGTGTTGCCTGCAGATAAGGGAAATAATTTCCTGGAGAAGGGTATGGGTAAATATGAATACGGTGGTAGCAGCATTGAGTTTGGACCTGGTGTAATGGCGCATAAAGCGGTTACCGGCCTGGAAGGGGAGCGGTACAGCACCCATTTTGGAAGTTTACGAACAGAAGGCATGCATGTGTACCTCACCGGCATTACACCGTTCAAACATCAACTGCTGTTGAGTTAGTAAACGTGGCAATGATACTAAGTGACCAGCTTTATTGCATGCCGCCAGCATATGTCTTTTTGCAAAAGGATGACGCAGCAAGCTCCGCCTGATTGGATGGTCAGGCAAGTTTTGCTATCTAACCGGTGTCATGCCATCCTGTTCCCCTGTTGAACTTGTGTACCAACGGTAGCTTAATAACGGGTAAAAAAAATGCCGCTGATAAACAGCGGCATTATAAATAAGACCAGTCTCTTACGCAATTATCCTGTCTTAAAACCAGCTCCCAACAAAAGATTCATTTACCGGTTGGTCTTTCAATTTTC
>JBDUAY010000026.1:0-24134 GCA_040004415.1 Bacteroidota bacterium
TCATTAAGATAAATTTTATCGGGACGATGCAGTTTTTTAATAGATATTTAATTTAGTTGCGTAATTATGCTCTCTTTTAAAGTGCCACACAATAGACAAGAGAAGATATTTTACCGGAACCTGGTATCAAAAGACAAATTTCTGCAAGCTTCACTAATAAAATCAGTGCCGTTGAAAACGGTAATACATAATAACGTCAAATATAATAGAAAATTTTTATTTCCTTTAGTTTACCGCCCTAACCGGCTGCTTTTTCAGCAAGGAGTATAACTTATCCACAACAAATTTTACCCTATTTTTGAGCGTTCTGACACCCGGCAGAATTTAAGCTTCGATGAAAATTATTGACCGCTACATAATTAAAAATTTCCTGATAACTTTTGTCTTTACCATCCTGGCCCTCACGGTCATTTCGGTGGTCATAGATACAAGTGAGAAAGCAGATGATTTTGTAAAATCGGGTCTTTCCACTTCAGATATAATCACAAAGTACTATTTTGGGTTTGTTCCGTTTATTATATCCATGATTTTTCCGCTCATGGTTTTTATAGCGGTTATTTATTTTACTTCTAAGCTGGCGGGGCGATCTGAAATAGTGGCTATACTTGCCAATGGCGTGCGTTACCGGCGTTTTTTGCGCCCTTATATTATTTGCGGCTGCTTGCTGGGCGGACTTCTATTTTATTGCAATATGTATGTATTTCCAAAAGGAAATGCAATAAAAAATGAATTTCAGATTCGTTATGTAGATGGAAACAATTCCTATTATTCGGGCCAGGTTTCCAACACAACATTTTATCTTAAATCTGATCCCTCAACGTATGTCGCCATTCGCTATTACGATACAACGGCCAAAGTATCCAGTGGTTTTTTTCTGCAGAAGATAAAAGGTAATAAAGTTTATTATAACCTGCGTGGCGAATCAATTAAATGGGATACGGCCCATAAAAACTGGAAAGTAGAAAATGCTGTAGAGCGAATAATTGACGGTATTCACGAAACGGTAAAACTTGTGCCCGCCATGAATTTAAAACTAAGCATAACACCGAATGATTTGCGCCGGGACGAATACATGAAAGACAAATTAAGTTCCCCCGAATTGAAGAATTTTATTGCAATGGAAGAATTAAGGGGTACGGAAGGACTGAATACATACAAAGTAGAATATTATCGCCGCATTGCCACACCGTTTTCTGTGTTAATACTAACCATCCTGGGAGCGGTGGTAGCCAGCAGCAAAACGCGTGGTGGCAGTGGGTTACACCTTGCGTTTGGTATTGTAGCAGCCGCTACATTCGTAATTATGGACAGGTTCTCTGTTGTTTTTTCCAGCAAAGGAAATCTGTATCCGATAGTAGCAGCATGGTTACCCAATCTTATTTTTATGACGATAACTTTTTTTGTTTATCGAAAAGCACCGAAGTAAAAATTGCTGATTTACTGATCGTGTAATTTGGGAATTTCTTTTGATGTGAGGGCCCATAAATACCAAAATCACGAAACCCCCAAACCAGCAATCTCCCGGCAGGAATGTCTTTTATTTATGTTTCTTTGTGCAGGTAAAACAGACAATACTCAATGCGTTATTACATGATAGCGGGCGAAGCTTCCGGAGATTTGCATGGCAGCAATCTTATTAAAGAGATTAGAAAGCTGGACGTGCAAACTGATATCCGCTGCTGGGGCGGCGATATGATGCAACAGGCTGGCGCAACACTGGTAAAACATTATCGTGCGCTGGCATTTATGGGGTTTCTCGAGGTAATAAAAAACCTGCCCACCATACTAAAGAATATAAAATTTTGTAAAGAAGATATACTTGCGTTTAAGCCGGATGTGCTGGTGCTGATTGACTATCCCGGTTTTAATATGCGTATCGCCGAGTGGGGCAAGCTGCGGGGATTTAAAATTGTGTACTATATTTCTCCGCAGGTGTGGGCATGGAAAGAAAATCGTGTAAAAAAGATCAAAAAATTTGTAGATAAGATGCTGGTGATACTACCGTTTGAAAAAGCATTTTATAAAAAATGGGATTATGGCGTTGAATACGTTGGGCATCCATTAATAGAAGTGATAGAAAAAGAAAAATTGCAATCGCCGCAAAGAAAGATTGCTGATAAACCCATCATTGCATTGTTGCCGGGCAGCCGCCAGCAGGAAATACTAAAGAAGTTGCCCATTATGCTGGAGGTAAGTCATTTTTTTCCTGATTACCATTTTGTAGTGGCCAAAGCACCCGGACAAGAAGATATTTTTTATGAATCTTTACTGCAGCCATACAAAAATGTATCGGCGGTGAGCGGTAAAACGTATTCGTTGTTGATGCAATCAGAAGCGGCTTTGGTAACCAGCGGAACTGCTACATTAGAGACGGCGCTGTTTGGTGTGCCGGAAGTGGTTTGTTATAAAAGCAGCAATATTTCTTATCAAATAGGGAAGCGTGTGATCAGGGTAAAATACATCTCACTGGTGAACCTGATCATGGATAAATTGATTGTAAAGGAATTGATACAGGATGAACTAACGCCGGAAAATTTGAAAAAAGAACTGGCAGATTTACTTTTTAATCCCATACGCAAACTACAATTGCAGGAAGATTATAATGAACTGAGAAAAAAGCTAAGTGAAGGCGGTCGCGCGTCTGCAAATGCGGCCAAAAGTATTGTACATTTTGCCCGGGATTAATGTCTTTTAAAAAACAATGTCTTCACAATAATAACTATCAGCCCCAATAAAAAAATCAGGATAGTAAAACGATTAATGCCATGCATGTATTTCATCCACTGGCTGTTCGGCGCATTTGGATCCCGTTTCTTCAAAAATAAATATTCCTGTACCTGTTGCCAGACGCCCATTTTGATTGTTTTTTATGATTAGCAGTAAATATAAATAACAACACCCGGGTGCCGAAAATGTTCTTTCAATTGGATCTCAAAATCTTCTATATTTGCAGTCCTCAAATGGGGTATAGGGCTCCTGAAATTTCGGAAGGCTGGAAGGTCCCGATGGAAATGGGGAATGTCGTTGGCGCAATATAATAAAAGGGGGGTTAGCTCAGTTGGCTAGAGCGCTTGCATGGCATGCAAGAGGTCGTCGGTTCGACCCCGATACTCTCCACATCAATTAATCCTGCGCTGGCAGGATTTTTTGTTAATTAATTCCAATAATATATCGGCCGCCAAATCGTACAATGAGCTACACTCCCGGCGGTTAATAATCACCTATCCGCCGCCAAATCTATATTTAACCAGGTACTGATTTGCCTGTATCGCTGTAACGAATACACGTAAATCACTGGTTCTTACTTTAATTAACAGCTTTGATGTAAAAACAAATGATCATTTCACGCGACTTGTACAAAACGCGGTAACCATAAATATTTTATTTCGATAACTACCATAGCGTCAGGCTATAACTGTCATTCTAAAAAATAATTTTTATATAGCTGCTATATTTTTTGGCAAATGATTTTTTGCCTGTGCTGTTCAAATAGTAAAATCTTCCATCAATACAGTAAAACCTGACATTGAATAAACATCTCAACAGTTCTAATTTAAAGTTTTAATTAATGGACCTTTTTTCGCATGTTACTTTATTATGCGAAGAAGAATATAGTGAATTGCCTATAAGATTGAACTGCCATGTTTGAAAAAAAATATTTTGAAGATTTTGAATTGGATTATACACGGCTTACCAACGGACGCACCATTTCCGAAGCAGATATTATAATACATGCAGGTCAGTCGGGCGATTTTTTTCCACATCACATGGACGAAGAGTGGTGCAAAACCCAGCCTTTCCAAAAGCGAATAGCACACGGCACCTTGATTTTTACTATTGCAATTGGCCTTACCGCAAATTTGATAAATGAAGTATCCATGACTTATGGATACGAACGGCTGCGCTTTATAAGGCCCGTATTCATCGGCGATACAATAAAAGTAACTGTTACTATCAAAGAAAAAAAAGATCATAAAAAACCTGGTTTCGGATTAGTAACCGAGCAGTTAGAATCATTTAATCAGCACAATGAACTGGTGATGATATGCGAACATATATTGATGGTGGAGAAAAGTAAGAAGTAAGTGGGGGTAGGGTTGAAGCGTGAATCGTTAGCGTTCGAACGATCGACTGGTGCCTCATTTCTAACGCTTCACGAACAGGACATGAAATAAAACATTATTACAATGGCTGAAATAATTCAGGGTATAACGTGGGGGCATAGCCGGGGTATTACACCTTTGCTTGCTGTATCCCAACGATATGCGGAGTTGCAGCCGGACGTTGAAATAAAATGGGAAAAAAGAACATTGCAGCAATTTGCAGATTACCCGGTTGAAGAACTTACAAAAAAATATGATCTGTTAATTATCGATCATCCCTGGGTAGGCCGCGCTTCGGCAACTAATTGCGTCCTTCCATTAAATGAATATTTGCCAGAAGAATATTTGCAGGATCAACTGCAACATTCAGTGGGCAATTCGC
The DNA here is from genome assembly GCA_040004415.1 of Bacteroidota bacterium. GTDB lineage: Bacteria > Bacteroidota > Bacteroidia > Chitinophagales > Chitinophagaceae > JACMLD01. Next base: position 4,486 of record JBDUAY010000026.1, read on the forward strand.
ATTTGAGTTATCAATACAATAATCACCATTGGGCACTGGCCATTGATGCAGCCACGCCTGCCGCCAGCTACCGTAAAGATTTATTGGAAAAAAATAGAACAGCTATACCGCAAACCTGGCAGGAACTGATTGTACTGGCAAAGACAGGCAAAGTTGCATTACCAGGAATTCCTATCGATACACTCATGAATTTTTATACTTTTTGCCTGGCATATAAAGGAAAATTGTTTGAGCACCACGAAGAAATAGCAGATAAGCAAACTGGCATACAGGCTATTAAAACCATGAAACAATTGTATGGTTTACTGAATAAAGAAATGTTTCAATTTAATCCCATTGCTGTTGCAGAACGCATGAGTACAACAGATGATTACTGGTATTGTCCTTTTGCTTATGCATACTCTAATTATGCAAGAAGCGGATATGCAAAACACCTGCTTCATTACACAGATGTTGTATCATTTAATAACAACAAATTAAAAACAACTATTGGCGGAACAGGGTTGGCTGTATCTGCATTCAGCAAACATAGGAACGTAGCGCTTGATTTTGCAAAAATGATTGTATCGGGCGAATGTCAGAGGACAATGTATGTACAGCACGGCGGACAGCCCGGGCATCGTTCTGCATGGACAGATGGAGAAGCCAACAGCCTCACCCACAATTTTTTTACAGAAGTATTACCAGTGATGGACAATGGTTATACGCGGCCGCGGTACAACGGATACCTGCATTTCCAGGATCATGCAGGCGAACCGTTACAGCAATGTTTATTAAACAATACAGATCCTGAAAAAGCTTTGAATGAAATGAATAAAATTTACCGGCAAAGCAGGATAAAAGAACAATCAATAATTATTGCATGATGATGGAATTGCCATTAGCAGGCTTAGTGGTGCTGGAATTCAGCCAGTATCTTTCTGGCCCCTCGGCAGGTCTCCGGCTGGCCGATCTGGGTGCACGTGTAATCAAAATTGAAAAACCTGGTGTTGGGGATGCGGGAAGAAAATTATCTATTAAAGATTTATGGGTAGACGAAAACTCATTGTTGTTTCATACCGTAAACAGGAACAAGGAAAGTTATGCCGCCGACCTGAAAAATAAGAAAGATCTGGATACGGTAAAAAAAATCATTACAAAAGCAGATGTATTGATTCATAATTTCCGGCCGGGCGTAATGGAGAAAATTGGGCTGGATTATGCAACGCTTCAACAAATAAATCAAAAAATTATTTATGCGGCAATAAACGGATATGGAAAGGATGGCCCGTGGAAAGATAAGCCAGGACAGGATTTACTTTTGCAGTCCGTGACCGGTCTTGCTTACACAACCGGCAATGGAAGTAACGGTCCCGTTCCATTTGGGATTGCCATCGCAGATATTTTATGTGGTGCACAATTGGTGCAAGGCATACTCGCCGCATTAATACGCCGGCAGAAAAAGAACGTTGGCGCACTAATCGAAATAAGTTTAATGGAAGCTTTGCTCGACTTTCAGTTTGAATTGCTGACTACCTATTTTACCAGCAATAAACTACCGGAAAGAAGTTACATCAATAATGGCCATCCGTTGCTAAGCGCTCCTTATGGAATCTATGCAACTTCAGACGGACATCTTGCATTGGCCATGATGGATATTACGTTGCTTGCCAGGGCGATCGGTTGTGAGGCGCTTTGTTATTATTCGGCCACTGACGCATTCACCGAAAGGGATAAAATAAAAGATATTTTGGTAAAACATATCGCGAAACAATCTGCCTCCTATTGGTTAAACAAGCTCCGGGAACAAGGATTATGGGCAATGGAAGTATTTGACTGGGAAAAAATGATGAAGCACGAAGCGTATAAAAAACTGGAGATGGAGCAAACTGTTTACACCGGCGGTAAAGAAATAACTACTACACGGTGCCCGATTCGTATCAACGGAGAAAAATTGTTTTCCTCCGCGCCAGCGCCACAGGTTGGTGAGCACAATGAAAAAATTTACAATGATTTTGTGAGGGGAAAAGCGATTTAATATTACAGGACCCCAACACTGAAAAAGATTAAATAATGAGACATTTAAAAATGCGGCAGTTTATTTTGAACACAGAACACAAATAACATGCAACTACTGGAAGATATCATTATAGCAGACTTCAGTCAATTTTTATCAGGGCCGTCCGCGGCTTTGCGATTAGCTGATATGGGCGCGCAGGTAATAAAAATAGAAAAACCAGGCACCGGAGATATTTGCAGGCAACTCTATGTGTCTGATGTAATGATAGAAGGCGAATCTACTATTTTTCATGCCATCAACCGTAATAAAAAAAGTTATGCAGCGGATTTAAAAGATCCCTGCGATCTTGAAAAAATTAAATTACTGCTGTCAAAAGTTGATGTAATGATGCACAATTTCAGGCCGGGTGTTATGGAGCGTATCGGGTTGGATTATGAAAATGTGAAGAAGATTAATCCGCAAATAATATATGCAGAAGTGAGCGGCTATGGAACAGAAGGACCATGGCGGGACTTGCCCGGACAAGATTTGTTATTGCAAGCGGCATCCGGATTAACGTGGTTGAGTAATAACAACAATGAAGATCCAACACCTATGGGTGTAGCTGTAGTAGATATTATGGCCGGAACGCACATTGCACAGGGCATTCTTGCATCCTTGTACAGAAGAACAATTAGAAATGAAGGTGCTTTGGTACAGGTTAGTATGTTTGAAAGCATTTTAGATTTTCAGTTTGAAGTGCTTACCTGTTATTATAATGATGGCAATCGTCTTCCTGTTCGTAGCGAAGTAAATAGCGGCCATGCGTATATTGCAGCACCGTATGGTATTTATAAAGCGAAAGACGATTATATTGCACTTGCTATGAGCAATATTGTACTGCTGGCGGGTTTGTTGCAATGCGAACCCTTACAACAATTTACCAATCGCGACGACTGGTTTGCAAAAAGAGACGCCATTAAAAAAATACTGGGTGATCATTTGGCAACAGGCCTTGCTGCAGACTGGTTGGCAATACTGGAAAAGGCAGATGTTTGGTGTGCACCGGTCATGGATTATGATACATTGGTACAGCAGGAAGGGTATCGCTTATTGAATATGGAAATTGTTGTAAAAACTACAAACGGTTTATCTGTTACAACCACGCGTTGCCCAATTCGTGTAGATGGGGAAATATTGCATTCGGAAAGAGGCGCGCCCGTACTGGGAGAGCATAATGCAGAAATAGAATTCCGGTTTGGATTGGCGGCCGAAACGGTGAAATAAAAAGAAAATGTGAAAATCAAAATGCTGTAGGGACAGGCGCTGCGGCTGACCAATCCGGGTAAGCAACATATCATACATCAGTAAATGTATCCAATAATAGATACGCACGTTCATATTTGGGATCTGTCACGGGCTGATTATCCGTGGTTGAAAAATAATACATCCATACTAAACAAAACATATACGTTACAGGAACTGGAAGAAGATCGAAAGCAAACAAACGTAACCGGCGGAATACTAGTGCAGGCTGCGGGTAATAAAGACGATACGGCGTTGATGTTTGAAGCGGCAGAAAAAACGAATTGGATAAAAGGTGTAGTAGTGTGGTTGCCTTTAATGGAGCCGGATACAACCCAAAAATTACTGGAAGAAAAATATCTTAAAGAAAAATATTTTAAAGGTGTGCGTCACCAGGTACATGATGAAAAAGATCCGGAATGGCTGCTGCAACCTGCGGTAATAAAGAGTTTGCAAATACTGGCGTTTCATGATGTGCCATACGATGTAGTAGGTGTGTTGCCTGCGCATATTGAAACCACTATTAAAGTTGCAGAAATGGTTCCTGATTTAAGAATGGTCTTTGATCATTTGAATCAACCGCCCATTTTAAAAAAAGAAAAATTTGGCGAGTGGGGCGGGCTGATGAAAACAGCGGCTCAACATAAAAACTTGTATGCTAAAATATCCGGATTGGCAACGGCTTCGGGTAATTTTAACGGATGGACGAACGATGACTTACTGCCGTACATTGAATTTGCACTGAAAGAATTTGGAACTGACCGGGTTTTTTTTGGAGGAGATTGGCCAGTATTATTATTAAGTGCAAGTTATAGCAAAATGTGGAAATCGTATCAGCAGATTGCCAGTAAATTACTGAATGAGCTTGAACAGAAAAAAGTTTTTTATACCAATGCGGAAATGTTTTACGGGTTATAAATTTAAATGATGCTTGCAGGAGTTAATTAAGTTATGGAAATTATAAATGGTGTGTTGTATCATGCAGTGGGCGCTTCAAGTGCCGCTATGTGCTATACACCAGAAAAAAAAGTAAAGGGCTGGAGCTGGCAAACATATTGGCTGGCACAGGCTTTCATCTGTTGGCTTGTGTTACCTGTTATTGTTGCATTCATTACTATTCCGCATTTGATTGTTGTATTGAAAGAAGCGCCGTCATTACCGATGCTGTATTCATTTTTACTGGGTATTGCATACGGAGTTGGTGGTACGGCCTTTGGTATTGCCATTCGTTATGTGGGTTTTTCTTTAACGTATGCAATTGCTGTCGGTATCAGTTGCGTACTGGGAACTTTATTGCCGCCGCTGGTGCATGGAACGCTGATGGATATTTTGAAAAGCAATGGGGCAGCTTACATTACAACGGGTGTAGGCATGGGCGCATTGGGTATTGCCTTGTGTGGTATAGCAGGACGTGACAAAGAAAAAGATTTGGAGAAAAAACAAGATAACCCAACTGGTTTTTCATTGAAAAAAGGGCTGCCACTTTGTTTACTGGCCGGTATCTTATCTGCACTGTATGGATTCTCAATAGATCAGGGACAACCGGTTGCAGACGTTGCGGCTAAATATGGTGCCGGCAGTTTCCAGGTAAATGTGGTGTATCTTTTTTCTAACTCCGGAGCCTTTATCACTACTTCTTTTTATTGTCTGTGGCTGCACAAAAAGGAAAAAACTTTTAATCAATATATAACTGCGGGTAACAACCGTCTTGGTGTAAATTACCTGATGGCTGCATTGACTGGTGTGTTGTGGTATGGTCAATTCTTTTTTTATGGATTAGGGCATGTGCGCATGGGAAATTACAAATTTTCAAGCTGGGCTATTCATATGATCATGCTGGTCTTATTCAGTACCGTTGCAGGATTGATTATGAAAGAATGGAAAAATTGCTGCAGCAGAACTAAACAAGTATTGGCCGCGGCATTATTGGTGCTGGTGACAGCGGTAGTCGTGCTTACATATGGAAATTATATCGGTAATGCCGCAAGCTGATAATTACAATAAGAATAATCATAAAAACATTGAGTGAAGACCAGTCATATCAAAAAATACCAATTTATATTATTGGCGCCGGGGGTATAATAAACACCGCCCATTTACCTGCATACAAAATAGCCGGTTACAATGTACAGGGCATTTATGATATTGATATTGCAAAAGCTACTGCAACAGCTGAAAAATTTTCAATACCAAAGGCGTTTGTCAGCCTCGGAGAGATGATTGCTTATGCACCGCAAAACGTTGTGTTTGATGTAGCTGTTCCCGGCGCTCAAACCATTCCGTTGCTGCATCAATTACCACATGGCGCAGCCGTTTTATTACAGAAACCAATGGGAGAAAATTATCGTGAAGCCAAACAAATACTTACGCTTACAAAAAGCAAAGAAATGCTGGCTGCCATTAACTTCCAACTACGTTATGCGCCGTACATTTTAGCGGCAAAAGACTTAATTAATAAAAATGCGCTAGGGGAATTAAACGACATTGAAATCAATGTAAATGTTTATACGCCGTGGGATCTATGGGATTTTTTAATGGCTTCTCCCCGGGTAGAAATCTTATATCACAGTATTCATTACATAGACCTTATTAGAAATTTATTGGGTAATCCATTATCAGTATATGCAAAATCGACAAAACACCCTGCCATGCCGGAACTGGCTTCGGTGCGCAGCAATATTATTTTAGATTATGGAGATATGATAAGGGCCAATATCCTTACCAATCACTGTCATAATTATGGGACACCCAACCAGCAGTCTTATATAAAAATTGAAGGAAGCAAAGGTGCAATAAAAATAAATTTTGGCGCGCTGATAAATTACCCACGGGGAGCTGCCGATAGTTTCGAATTTATATTATTGGATCATCATGCTGAAACGCAGTGGCGGAAAATGAATATTGATGGAAGTTGGTTTCCGGATGCTTTTATTGGAAGTATGCAACAGGTATTAATGGCTGCCGAAGGCATTATTGAAAAGCCGGATAATTCAGTAGATGACTGCATTGATACAATGGCGTGTGTAGAAGCCGCTTATATATCCAGTGAACAGGGCGGTGTAAGGCCAGGTCAATTGTAAGAAGACTTCTGCATATAAATTCTTCGTTTTAATCTATTTATAATGATATTGATGAATTGCAATGTGATAAAGAAAATAAAACTTGCAGCACTTGGTTGTTTATTTATCAATTCCCTGGCTGCACAGCAAAAAGAAATAATCGTTTTGCAACAGCTGAATGCGGCACCCCGGATAAAATTTGGCACAGCCAAACTGATCAAAACCTTACAACAGGCAGGTTATAAAGTGATAGCTAATGACAAGGGAATCCCGTCAGAAAATAAAAAAATAATTGTAATCGGCGAATTGAATAATGGCCTGGTGAGTAAATCAATTGCGCGCTGGAAAATGACAACATCTGCAAAACCCGGAAAAGAAGGATATATTATTGAATCAGCAAAAAATGGCAATTACGTCATTGCAGGTGCAGATCCGTCCGGCGTTTTGTATGGATGTCTTGAATTAATTAATCAGGTAACGAATACAGGAAAACTACCAGCAAGCATTGCTGTAACTGATCAACCTGAAATGGTATTACGTGGCGCCTGCATCGGCATGCAAAAGTCCTATTATTTACCTGGAAGAACGGTTTATGAATATCCGTATACACCGCAAACATTTCCCTGGTTTTATGATAAACAATTGTGGATTCAATACCTGGATTCGCTAATGACCAACCGCATGAATTCTCTATACCTGTGGAACGGACACCCGTTCGCTTCCCTGGTTCGCTTAAAAGATTATCCATATGCAGTAGAAGTAGATGATTCAACTTTTAGGAAGAATGAAGAGATCTACCGGTTCCTCACAACCGAAGCAGATAAACGGGGTATATGGGTCATTCAAATGTTTTATAATATCATCGTTTCAAAACCATTTGCTGAGAGAAATCATATTAAAACACAAGACCGGGAGAGGCCCATACTTCCGCTGATTGCAGACTATACACGAAAATCAATTGCCGCGTTTGTAGAAAAGTATCCGAACGTTGGTTTAATGGTTTGTCTTGGTGAAGCCATGGAAGGTGTCGGTAACGATGATATAGAATGGTTCACTAAAACGATTATTCCGGGTGTGCAGGATGGATTAAGCGCATTGGGTAGAAAAGATGAGCCGCCCATTGTGTTGCGTGCGCATGATACTGATGCGCCGTCCGTAATGAAAGCGGCCCTGCCACTCTATAAAAATTTATATACTGAAGCAAAGTTTAACGGCGAGGCGCTAACCGATCCAAGACCTCGCGGTGCCTGGGCCGCATTGCATCAAACTTTAAGTCATTTGGGCAGCGTTCAGATAGAGAATGTGCACATCATGGCTAACCTCGAGCCGTTCCGGTATGGGTCAGTTGATTTTATCCAGCAATCAGTAAAAGGAATGCATGAAGTAATGGGTGGAAATGGCTTGCATTTGTATCCGCAGGCATCTTACTGGGATTGGCCCTACAGTGCAGACAGCGTGCCCGGAAAAAGATTGTTGCAGATTGAAAGAGATTGGATTTGGTATGCAGCCTGGAGCCGTTATGCATGGAAAGCAGGCAGGGATCGGCATAAAGAAATAAATTACTGGGGAGATTTGTTGGCCAGTAAATTTGGTTGCAGTACCGAACAAGGAAAAAATATTTTGGAAGCATATGAACAATCCGGTGAGATTGCACCGAAACTTTTGCGCCGCTTTGGTATTACGGATGGCAACCGCCAAACATTAACATTGGGTATGCTGATGACGCAACTGATCAATCCATACCGCTACGGACTGTTTACTTTAATGTATGAAAGTGAAAGTCCGGAGGGAGAAATGCTAACGCAATATGCAGAGAAAGAATCGAAGGGTGAGAAACACATTGGAGAAACACCTGTACAAATCATAAGCGGGGTAAAAGCGCATGCAGATAAAGCCGTTGCAGCAATAGAAGCCGCCGCCAAAGAAGTCAGCAATAATAAAGAAGAATTTGAACGGCTGAAAAACGATATGTATTGCTACCAGGCACTTGCGTACTTTTATGCGTTCAAGGCAGAAGCAGCTTTAAGCATATTGAAATATAAATATTCCAACGACATAATTGATCTTGAAAAGGCTTTGCCATTAATGGAACAAAGTATGGCATATTATAAAACACTGGTTAAACTTACAAGAGGTACTTATCTGTATGCAAACAGTATGCAAACGCAGCAACGAAAAATACCGATCCGGGGTGTGGATGGAAAGTTTAAAACCTGGGCTGAAGTAATGGTTCCTTTTCAAAATGAACTGGACCATTTTAAACATGCGGTTGATTCATTGAAAAATAAACCTGTCCGGGCAAAGCAGCAAGTCATTAGTTTACAAAAGGGTAACGTTTCACTCAATAATAATATGGCTGTTTTTTATACAACCGGCAGTTCCGCAAAAGTATTTTCAGATACGTCATTGCTGATCAGCAGCGTTGCAAAAGAATTGGAAGGTTTGCGTGGGATTGCATTTAATTTTAAGCAACAGGTAAAAGAGGGCACTGCGGTAACATTCAGCAATGAAAAGCCGGTTAAAATCCTGGTTGGATTTTTTAATGGTAAAGATCCGGCGTTTTCAAAAAGCGATGTTTATTTAAAGGCACCCGAACTGGAAACCAATGCAAGTGCGAATGATTTAGGCCAGGCCGAAACCAAAATTGCCAATGCAGTTGTTATCAAAGGAATGCCAGCAGTGAATGTTCACAGTTACTCTTTTCCCGCAGGAAAAAATACTTTAAAACTACCAAAGGGTATATGCCTGTTGCTCGGTTTTGTTGATGGCGAACAAAATATTCCATTGTATGATGCAGGCCTTACAGAAAATGGAACGATGCGTGAAATTGATTGGTTGTTTGAGTAAAATGTGATGAATGTGTAATTGTGATAATGCGCGGCCGGGCGGATGATGAATGCATTTTAAAATGCAAATTAATTAGAATTGACATTAATGACTGATGAATAATATCATGAAGAGAAATATATTTTTTTTAGTGCTGTTGCTGCCTGGTTTTTTTTCCTCTGCCCAATCTTTTTATGATGTAACAAAGTACGGTGCAAAAAAAGACAGCAGTGCCAAAGCAACGGCCGCCATTGCAAAAGCCATTGATGCAGCGTCGAAGGCTGGCGGTGGTACCATTTATTTTCCTGCGGGAAAATATTTAACCGGTCCCATTCATCTTAAAAGCAATATCACCATATCTATTGACGCTGGCGCGGAACTTCATTTCAGTGATGATTTTGATGATTATTTACCGATGGTGGAAAGCCGCTTTGAAGGTGTTGATGTGATCAGCTTCTCTCCATTATTCTATGCATACAAAGCAGAAAATATTACTATCACTGGCCGCGGAAAAATAAATGGTCACGGAAAAAAATGGTGGGCCTTCGTTGAAAGTTACAAAGATGGTCAGTTGCGGAATAAGTGGCAAAATATATTTGATAGCCTGAATAAAAAAATCTTGCTGCCCGATGATGCAAAGCTTATGCAAAGAGGATTTTTACGACCACCTTTTATTCAACCTATGTATTGTAAAAATGTTTGGTAGAAGGAATCAGTATTACTAATTCACCTTTTTGGACGGTGAACCCGGAGTTTTGTGAAAACGTTACGGTAACAGGTGTTACTATTGATAATCCGCATTCGCCCAATACAGATGGAATCAATCCGGAATCCTGCCGGTACGTTCATATCAGCAATTGCCATATCAGTGTGGGCGATGATTGCATAACGATTAAATCTGGCAAAGATATTCCCGGGCGAACAAAAGCCATGCCTGCCGAAGATTATACAATTACAAATTGTACCATGTTAAACGGACATGGTGGTGTAGTAATAGGAAGTGAGATGAGTGGGGATGTAAGGAAAATTGTTATCAGCAATTGTATTTTTGATGGAACAGATCGCGGCATACGAATTAAAACGGCACGTGGCCGCGGCGGAATAGTTGAAGACATCAGGGTTGATAATATCATCATGAAAAATATTAAAGCGCAGGCTATTGTACTCGATATGGAATACACTGAAATGAAACCTGAATCTGTGAGTGAAAGAACACCGCAGTTTAGAAATATAAGGTTTAGCAATATTACCGCGTATACCAAACAAGCGATGTATATTAACGGGTTAGAAGAAATGCCCGTACAGGAAATCAGTTTGAATGATGTAGTATTTGAAGCAGAAACGGGTATTATAGTTAAAAACGCAAAAGACATTGAATTGCATCATGTGCGGGTTAATACAAAAGCGGGATTTGCATTGCAGGCAGAACATACAGAGCGGCTGGAGATTGACGCACTGGTAACAGCGAAGCCTTTGACAGATGTGGCATTGATAAAGCTATTGAATACGCAACAAGTATTTATGCATGATTGCTGGCTTTTTGCAGGTATAAATATATTTACCGATATTAAAGGTGCTGAAACAAAAAACATAAAATTTCAGCGTAATGAATTGCAGGGGGCTTTAATTAATATCGGTGATGAAGTTAAAAAAGAAGAAGTGATACAATGATTACATTGATTCAAAAAATTAAAAATGAAAATATTTTTTACTGCAATTGGATTTTTTTTGATGAATATCGTTTCGTCACAATCTTTAAAATTATGGTACAACAAGCCTGCAGTAAAATGGACGGAAGCATTGCCCGTTGGTAATGGACGAATTGGTGCCATGATTTTTGGCGGCATTAGCCAGGATCATTTGCAATTCAATGAAGAAACACTCTGGACGGGTGGCCCGCGTGATTATAACCGCAAAGGCGCTTTCCAATATTTAGAAACCATCCGCCAATATCTTTTTGCCGGTAAACAAAAAGAAGCGGAGCAATTGGCCGAAGAACATTTTATGGGTTTGAAATCAAACGACGGAAACAGGACGGAATGGATAAATAAAATTCAATCATTAAACGGCGTAAAAGGAAATCCTGTGCTGCCTGATTTTGATGACACACAGTGGAAAACAATGCGGGTGCCTTCTTATGATGGATGGGAAGCTACAGGTCTCCCCGGACTGGATGGCGCTGTATGGCTGCGTACTTATTTTATGTTGCCGGCTGGTTGGGAAGAAAAAAATATTGTGCTGGATTTAAACCGGATCCGGGATCAGGATTTCACCTATGTAAACGGAAAGTTGGTGGGGAGTATGGAAAGCCAGGAGCCAAGAAAATACATCATAAAAAAAGAAAATTTACATGCAGGTAAAAACATTCTCTCCATATTGGTATTAAATTATATTGATAAAGGCGGCATTGCAGGCTATAAAGACACTACAAGACATATTGGTTTCTATCCGGAAGGTGGAAGCGAGCAAACAAAAATTTCTTTACAGGGCGATTGGAAATATTTTGTACAGAGCGATGAGCCACCAGCTGTAGGTCAATACCAGGCCGATTATCAGCCGTTTGGTGATTTATGGATGAATTTCAGCAATACATCAGGTGCAACTAATTACAGGCGTGAATTAGATATTGTAAACGCAGTGGCTGCCACATCTTATTCATCAGCCGGTGTAGAATATAAAAGGGAATATTTTATTAGCCAGCCTAACCAGTTGCTTGCAGTTCATGTAACGGCAAATAAAAAGGGGTCTGTCAGTTTTGAAACAACCCTGAGCAGTCCGCATAAATATAGTTCCGTAATAAAATTAAATGATAACACCCTTTCACTCTCATTAAAAGTGAAAGATGGGGCAATGACCGCGCAAAGTTATTTACAAGTGACTATTGTTAACGGTAAACTGGTACAACAGGATAATAAAATAATTGTGAGCAATGCCGATGACGTTGTTTTATATCTTACCGCGGGAACCAATTATAAAAGCTATAATGACGTTTCAGCAGACCCGGTGCTTCCTTGTTTAAATGCGTTGAACAGTACCACGGGAAAAACATATGAGCAAATTAAGGCTGCGCATATAAAAGAATACCAGCAGTATTTTAATACGTTTTCCATAGACCTGGGAAAAAGTGAAAATGAAAAGTTGCCAACTGATGAACGCATTGAAAAATTCGCGACCTCTGACGATCCATCTTTCGTAGCATTATATGCGCAATACGGAAGATATTTATTGATTTCATCGTCCAGGCCGGGAACGCAGCCTGCTAATCTGCAGGGCATCTGGAATGATTTGTTGAATCCGCCGTGGGGGAGTAAGTACACAACAAATATAAATGCAGAGATGAATTACTGGCCGGCTGAATTACTAAACTTGTCGCCGATGCACCAGCCGTTGTTCAAAATGATCCAGGAATTATCTGTAACGGGCAGGGAAACGGCGCGTGAGTATTATCATGCTCCAGGCTGGGTATTGCATCATAATACAGATATCTGGCGGGGCACTGCGCCTATTAATGCATCCAATCATGGTATATGGGTAAGTGGGGGTTCCTGGCTTTGTCATCATTTATGGGAGCATTATTTGTTTACGCAGAATAAAATCTTTTTGCGCGATACTGCTTATCCCATCATGAAGCAAGCTGCTTTATTTTTTAATTCTTACCTGGCGCCGGATCCTGTAACCGGTTTTTTAATCAGCACGCCATCCAATTCTCCTGAGCAGGGTGGTTTGGTGGCCGGCCCGTCAATGGATCATGAAATCATACGCGACTTATTTAAGAATACGATTGCAGCAAGTGAATTACTGAATGTTGATGAGCGGCTTCGCGATACATTAGGAGATAAATACAAAAGAATTGCACCCGGCAAAATTGGAAAGTATGGACAGTTGCAGGAGTGGATGCAGGATATAGATGATACAACAAATAAGCACCGGCATGTTTCGCATTTGTGGGCGCAATTTCCGGGGAATGAAATTAATTGGGATGAAACGCCCGAACTAATGAAAGCCGCACGTCAGTCGCTCATCTACCGGGGAGATGCCGCTACCGGTTGGAGTCTCGGGTGGAAAATTAATTTATGGGCACGCTTCAAAGATGGAGATCATACATTTAAACTCATCCAAATGTTGCTGAGCCCGGCAGTTACGGGTGCGGGCAGTTATCCTAATTTATTTGATGCGCATCCGCCTTTCCAGATAGACGGAAATTTTGGCGGCGCTGCGGGTATCGGTGAAATGCTTATTCAAAGTCATACAAAATATATTGATGTATTGCCTGCGCTGCCGGCTGCTTTACCCCATGGAGAGGTAAAGGGTATTTGTGCGCGCGGTGCTTTTGTAGTGGATATAAAATGGAATAATGGAAAACTACATCAACTTACTGTTGTATCAAAAGCAGGAGAGCGGTTGTTGTTGCGCTATAATAATGAAACAACCAGTATTGCAACAAGTAAAAACGGAGTATATAAGTTTGATGCCGCGCTTAAGCAATTGTAAAAAAATTATAAAATATTTTGATAAACCTTATCCAGGAGTGTTTAAATTGAAATTCAGTTGTTAACACAGAAATTTATATGATGAACCGCCTGTTTATTTTTTGCCTGTTGTCTTTTTTAGTTGTTTATGCCGATGCGCAGAAATTAATTGTTGCCAACCTGCGTTGTGAATCCAGGCAAAATCCGATGGGCGTTGATGCAGTAAAGCCAACATTTAGCTGGGAGCTCCAATCTACACGGCAAAATGTATCACAAACAGCATATAAAATTATCGTGGCCGATGATTCAACTTTGTTGCAAAAAAATACAGGCAACATGTGGAATTCTAAAAAAATATTGTCAGGCGCGTCAATACAGGTTCAATATAATGGCGCAGCATTGCAGTCGGGAAAAAAATATTACTGGAAAATAATGGCATGGGATGATAAGGGCAACTCGGGCAATTGGAGCGATGCTGCAAACTGGCAAATGGGTTTGCTAACAAAGGCTGATTGGAAAGGCGCGAAATGGATTGGGTATGAAATTTTGCCTGAGTCAAATGTGATTGTCCCATTTGCTCATGGAAACGGAAAAAAAGAATGGGGAACGCGTAAAGACATATTACCATTGATAAGAAAGAATTTTTCTGTTGATAAATTGGTAAAAAAAGCAACAGCATTCATCAGCGGATTGGGTCATTTTGAAATGAGCATAAACGGCGAAAAAACAGGCGATCACTTTTTAGATCCCGGATGGACGCAGTATGATAAACATGCTTTGTATGTAAGTTTCGATATTACAAAACAATTGCGGCAAGGTAGTAATGCCATTGGTGTTATGCTGGGGAATGGCTTTTATTATATTCCGGGTGAACGGTATAGAAAACTTACCGGTGCATATGGTTATCCTAGAATGATTTGCCGCATTCTTATTGAATATACAGATGGAGGCAAAAGCGATGTTGTGAGCGATGATTCATGGAAAACAGCGCCATCGCCTATTATTTTTTCAAGCATTTATGGCGGTGAAGATTATGATGCAAACCTGGAACAAACCGGTTGGAATAAATCAAATTTTGATGATAGTAAATGGAAGCAGGTAGTAGTAACAAGCGGACCACCTGAGCTGGACGCACAAATAGCTGAACCATTAAAGGTGATGCAGCATTTTGAGCCGGTTATGAAAAATGAATTGAAGGCGGGTGTTTGGGTATATGATCTCGGACAAAATTTCTCTGGCATTCCCGCTGTTACTGTGAGTGGAAGAAAAGGAGACACCATAAGAATTGTACCAGCAGAATTAATCAATGAAGATGGATCTGCTAACCAAAAAGGATCAGGAGGCCCTTGTTATTATAATTATATTCTGAAAGGAACCGGAAAAGAAAATTGGCATCCGCAGTTTACATATTATGGTTTCCGTTACCTGCAAGTACAAGGCGCTGTTCCGGCTGGAGAAAAAAATACTGACCAATTAGCGGTAGTAGAAAATATAGAAGGGCTGCACATTAGAAATGCAGCAGATAGTGCAGGAACCTTTACATCGTCCAGCAAGCTGTTTAATCAGACCTTTGATCTTATTAACTGGGCTATTAAAAGTAACACGATGAGTGTGTTCACTGATTGTCCGCACCGCGAGAAGCTGGGTTGGCTGGAAGAAACACAACTGGTAGGTAGTTCCGTACAATATAATTTTAATATTGCCAGCCTGTGCCGTAAAGTGATAAAAGATATGATGAATGCGCAGACGGCAGACGGGCTGATACCTGAAATTGCCCCGGAATATGTACAGTTTGAAGAACCTTTCAGGGATTCTCCGGAATGGGGCAGCGCGGCGATTATCTTGCCGTGGTATAATTATCAATGGTATGGTGACAAGCAAACACTAACTGAATCGTATTCAATGATGAAAAGGTATATCAATTATCTGCAAAAGGAATCTGTCAATAATATTTTATCACAGGGCCTCGGTGATTGGTACGATATCGGCCCCAATCATCCTGGTGTATCACAATTAACACCGATGGGCGTTACCGGAACTGCCACTTATTATTATGACCTGACTATTATGACGCGCATCGCTAAATTATTGAACAAAACTGCAGATGCTGGCGAATATGGACAAATGGCCATAGAGGTAAAAAAATCATTCAATAAAAAATTCTTTAATGTTGCTACCAAAGAATATGCAACAGGTAGCCAGGCCGCTAATGCTATGGCGTTGTTTATGGGACTGACGGAGCCCCAAAATAATAAAGCTGTTGTTGATAACCTGGTAAAAGATATTCGTGATAAAAATAATGCGCTGACGGGAGGGGACATTGGTTACCGCTATGTATTACGTGCGCTGGAAGATGCAGGCCGCTCAGATATTATTTTCGACATGAACAGCCGTAATGATGTGCCGGGCTATGGTTATCAGCTCGCACATGGTGCTACGGCGTTAACAGAATCCTGGCAGGCATACCCTTCCGTATCTAATAATCATTTTATGCTGGGGCATTTAATGGAATGGTTTTATGCTGGTTTGTGTGGCATTAAGCAAGCAGATGGATCGGTAGGGTATAAAACTATAATTATCCGCCCGCAACCTGTTGGTGATATAACAAATGCAAAAGCAGACTATCATTCGCCTTACGGTTATATAAAAACCAGCTGGGCAAAAGCAAACGGAACATTTGAATTGCATGTAAGCATACCGGCCAATACCACAGCGGAAATATATTTACCGGGCAATAGCAAACCAATCAAAACCGGTTCGGGCAATTATACTTATTCTGTTAAACTGAAATAGTTTGTATGGAGCTGGCTTTTGCAGTACTATTAAATATCGTTGGCCGCCCGGATAAATGCATATTCCGGAATGACTTTTTAAAATTTTTGTTTGGGCGGGTGTCACTCACTTTTACTTTGGGTAATGCCATTGAATGCTTTCTCCGTACGTTTTATTCCCAAAAAAATATTTTCATTTGCCTTGTTTTGCTTTTAGGTATTCAATTGTCATTTGCGCAATCATCACCACGGCAAATAATTGATTTTAATAAAGACTGGAAATTTTTTTTTGGCGACGATAGCGCGGCCATCAACCCAAAATATAATGATGCAGCATGGAGAACGCTTAGTCTTCCGCACGACTGGAGCATCGAAGGAAACTTCAGTGAAACAAATTCTACCACTACACAGGGCGGGGCTTTGCCTGCTGGTATTGGCTGGTATAGGAAAACATTTGTATTGCCGGCTACTGCAATTAATAAAAATATCCGCGTAGAATTTGATGGTGTTTATAGGAATAGCGAAGTATGGATCAATGGATATTACCTGGGCAAGTGGCCCTATGGCTATAGTTCTTTTAGTTATTCACTAACGGAGTATGTTAAACCGGCGCCGGAAAAAAATGTAATGGCTGTGAAAGTTGATAATAGTCAGCAACCCAATTCAAGATGGTACACCGGTTCTGGTATTTACCGGAATACACGCCTCGTTTGTACCAATGCCATAGTCGCTATACCACATTGGGGCGTCACTATTACCACGCCAGAGATTAATAAAGCAGTAGCAACAGTAAATATTTCCGCATTTGCAGGAAATAATAAAGACATCTCCTCTTTCCGGGGGTTAACGGATATACAAGCTCAAATATTTGATCTTCAGGGAAAGTTAGTAGCCAGCAGTAAAAGCCATAGCAGCAAACTGATTAATGGCTATATGCATTCCGATTTATTGCTTTATATAAATAATGCACAGCTATGGTCGGTTGCTCATCCTTATTTGTACAAAGCTGTTGTAAAAGTATTGCTGAAAGGAAAGTTGGTGGATGTATACAGCAGCAATTTCGGTATCCGGTCTTTTCATTTTGATGCTAACAAAGGTTTTTTTTTAAACGGAAAGGCATTGAAAATTCTTGGCGTATGCGATCATCATGATCTTGGGGCGCTTGGTGCGGCAGTAAATATAAGAGCGGTCGAAAGACAATTGCAGATATTAAAAACGATGGGTTGCAATGCCATCCGCACTGCGCATAATCCGCCCGCACCGGAGTTTTTAGATCTGTGTGATAAGATGGGTTTTTTAGTGTTGGAAGAGGCGTTTGATATGTGGCGAAAAAAGAAAAATAAGTTTGATTACTATTCCGATTTTGATCAGTGGCACAAAAAAGATTTGGAAGCAATGGTGATGCGCGATCGAAATCATCCCTGTGTTTTTATGTGGAGCATTGGCAACGAGATCAGGGAGCAATTTGATAGTACAGGTATTGGCATTGCGAAAGAATTAGTCTCAATAATAAAGGCATTGGATGCTACCCGGCCAGTAACTGCAGCGCTCAGCGAATGGAACCCCGAAAAGAATTTTATTTATCAATCTGGCGCGTTGGATATTGTTGGGTTAAATTATCACCAGGAAGTGTATGAAGATTTTCATCAGTATTACCCGGGTAAAATTTTTATCGGAACTGAAAACATGTCTGCATTTTCGACGCGCGGCCATTACGATATGCCATCAGACAGTAATTATTTTTGGCCGGCAAAGTCTCCGCAAAAAATTGTTGAAAAGGGAAACCCTGATTTTACGGTGTCGGCATACGACCAGGTATCTGCCTATTGGGGAAGCACCCATGAAGCCACCTGGAAAATTATAAAAAAACATGATTTCTTATCTGGCTTATTTGTGTGGTGTGGTTTTGATTTTTTGGGTGAACCAATTCCTTATCCATGGCCGGCAAGAAGTTCATATTACGGCATTATCGACCTGGCTGGTTTCCCAAAAGATGTCTATTATATGTACAAAAGTGAATGGACAACAAGGCCCGTACTGCATATTTTTCCGCATTGGAACTGGGAGCCCGGCAAAATAGTAGACGTGTGGGCTTATTACAATAATGCAGACGAAGTTGAATTATTTTTAAATGGAAAATCCCTGGGCATAAAGAAAAAAATGAATGATGATTTGCATGTGATGTGGCGCGTAGGTTTTCAACCGGGGGTATTAAAAGCAGTATCAAGAAAAAATGGAAAAATAGTATTAATAAAAGAAATACATACTGCAGGGGCCCCGGCATCCATTCAGTTGACTGCCGATCGCAAAACAATTAAGGCAGACGGAAAAGATCTTTCTTTTGTTACCGTAAGAATATTGGATGATGCGGGCAATCCTGTTCCTGGTGCAGACAATCTTATTTCATTTACTATTAAAGGTGCAGCTGTTATAGCTGCAACTGATAATGGATACCAGGCAGACACAACTTCTTTTAAAAGCCACGAAAGAAAATGCTGGAAAGGCATGGCGCTGTCCATCATTCAATCATCTTCAAAACAAGGAAATATTACATTACGTGCTTCTTCGCCCAACCTGGTACCCGCGGTTTTAGTGCTGAAGGCCAGCCGGTAAAACCTGCAATTAACGCAATCGTTCCCGGAAATCAATGCTGGTTAAAATAGTAAAATCTTCCATCAAATTAGCAAAACCTTACATTGTTACCACTTATACAGGCATGTACCTTTAGTAAAATGAATGAATAAATTGTCTTGCAGACGTACATTCATCTCTAACGATTAAAAGCATTTTAAATGAACCGACACTTGCCTGCAAATATGAATGCACAACCCAAACTGGTGGTTGCAAAAGCGAAGCAAAGAGCTCGTAGTTTCATTTACTTCTTTCCTGCATCAGTTTTGTTTACTTTATTCATATCAGTTACTTCTTTCGTTAATGCCCAGTCAACAGGCACAGAGCAGCAAAAAGCAGATTATCAAAAAGCCATTGCAGAAAGATCTGCTAAAATTGTAAATACACTTTCAATTAGCGATTCAGTGAAATATAAAAAGGTGCAGGCAACCATTGCCAGCCAGTATTTTTCATTGAGTGCTGTACAGGATCGGCATACGGCAGATATTGCAGATATAAAAAAGCAAGCACTGGAAAAAGATAAACAGGCAGACGCCATTAAAACGCTCGAAGAAAAAAAATCTGCCACGCTTACGCAGCTTCATACTGATTTTATTGCTCATTTAAAAGA
>JBDUAY010000298.1:0-7241 GCA_040004415.1 Bacteroidota bacterium
ATTTATCTTCAAGCAGCAACATTAGAGGAGCCAAAACTTTAGGTACACCAATTTGTGGGTACCACCAGTTGGGACAAATAAAATCATTCTTCAACCAGTAGTTTAATCCTGTCATAATCTTCTTTTCCAATTCCTGATCACCCGCCGACTTTGTACCATTGTGCCGGTAAACAAGCGCCATAGTATTAAGACGCACCAAATGATTATTCACCGGCCAGTTACCCCTGGTTTTATCTGTATAATCAATATCAGGCCAGGAACCATCTTCTTTCATTTCTGCAGATAATTGCAATGTTTCTTTTTCATTGACAGTTGACGAAAGAATATCTTTTAATACCTGTTGTTTTAAAACTTTGAGGCTTGTATCAATGAGCTGGTACGATTCCTTACCAGCAGAAAACAACCTGGGTTGCAAAAACAGGATCAGCAAAGAAAACAACAGTATTTTATGCATGACAGGGCAATATTATAATTGATTGAACTAAAGATATATAAAAACACGATCGTCTGTATCAATATTAACACAGGCTAAGCAGCAAATGATTTATTAATAAGATTTTAATTTATCATGATTGATAAGGGGTTTTATCTAACTTGAACAACCTTAAACTGGTTTATTAAATCCTGGACCGGGCTAAGCGAATTGTAACCATTCCTTTTCACCAAGTAAAAGCCAACTATATGGAACGAAGAAGGTTTCTAAAAACGGCCGCCTGGGGTTCAGCCGCGGTGATGGCCGGCTTCCCGCTTTTGAAAGCAAATGCCAATGCACTGAATACGTCAACCTCGAAATTAAAGATTACGAAAATCAGGTACTACGGAGCTACCGGTTATACCAAACCGCTTTTTAACCAGGCAAGGGGGATTGTAGAGATCGAAACAGATGGTGGCATTACCGGTATTGGTGAAGGGGGATCAAAAGATATGATTGAGCAATGTGCCCAAATGATAATTGGACAAGACCCCTTCCGCATAGAACATATCTGGCAAAATATTTACCGCGGTATGTTTTACCCGCCGGGCCGTGAAAAATTGCATGCGTTGGGCGCACTTGAAATGGCACTATGGGATATTAAAGGCAAAGCCCTGAACGTTCCTGTATATGAATTGCTTGGTGGCGCCACCCGTGAGTTTGTAGAATGTTATGCAACTGGTTTTGCCGCGTCGAAAGCTACTACGGAAGAAGAAAGGGCGCGTGATTGTATTGCTGCTGGTTTGCGCGTATACCGTATCGGACCAACGGGTGGTGCCGGAGAAGAAAAATTTGATTTTTACGACAATGCTAAAAAGACGCTCGAATTCTGTAAAAGAATTGATGCAGCGGTAGGCGGCGGTGGTAAATGGGCAATTGATTTACATACACGTTTCGACCTGCCGGAAGCTATGAAAATTTGCTCCGGCCTTGAAATGCTGGAACCTTATTTTGTTGAAGACATTATACGCTCAGAAAATTCCGCTGTCTATAAAACAGTGCGCCAGCAAACAAAAGTGCCGATCGCCGTGGGTGAACAATTTGGTGATCGATGGGATACCAATGAACTAATCGAAAACAATTTGATCGATTACTCCCGTGTTACGTTACCCAACACTGGCGGTATATCCGAGTATAAAAAAATTGTTTCGATGTGTGAAACGCATTATATAGGATATAGGCATGATACCACATTTCACCGGTCCGTTGTCAACTGCTGCACTGGTGCACGTACTTGGTTCCAGCAGTCCGTCTCGTTGCCTGATGGAACTGGCGGGCGGCGAACCAGAGCATCCCGCCTATTTCAATGACGATTATGTATTATTTAAAAATGGGAAACTTTATTTGAACCCGTCACCCGGCCTCGGTGTAAAATTCGATCCTAAAAAAGCAAATTTCATCATGGAAATAACATCCAACACAAAATATCCACATCCTGTATTGGAAAGTCCGGACGGCGCGATTCACAACTGGTAAAATGGACCGTTATAAAAAATAAAATGACTGCCGGATGCTTGTAACTAAAATTAAAAATTATCGCTGGATCATTGTAACGCTGTTATTTTTTGCAACCACTATTAATTATCTTGACCGGCAAATAATTGGTTTACTAAAACCGATCCTGGAAAAAGAATTTAGCTGGACGGAAACGGATTTCGCACATATCGTAATGGCTTTTACCGCGTCTTATGCCATTGGTTTAATTTCCCTGGGGTGGATAATTGATAAGATAGGCACCAAAGTAGGTTACACTATTACCATTATATTCTGGAGCGTTGCCGGTATGCTGCACGCATTTGCAAAAAGTGCTTTTGGATTTGGTGTTGCCAGGGTTGGATTGGGATTGGGCGAAGCAGGTAATTATCCTGCTGCCATGAAAACGGTTGCGGAATGGTTTCCTGATAAAGAACGGGCAATTGCCACCGGTATTTTTAACATGGGCACGAGCGCAGGTGTGGTAGTAGCACTCATTATTGTTCCTTTTATTTTGCAATCGTATGGATGGCAATATGTTTTTCTTATTACAGGTGCACTTGGTTTTGTATGGTTGATCTTTTGGTGGAGACTATATGCCGTTCCTTCAAAACAGCAACGGTTAACCGCTGAAGAGTATGCATTAATCATAAACGGCCAGACCGGAGAAAATAAAAATGTTCAGGAAACATCTCCCATTAAATGGATCAGGCTTTTTAGTTTTCCGCAAACATGGGCCTGCATCACAGGCAAAGGATTGATCGATCCCATATATTGGTTCTTTTTATTTTGGCTGCCATCTTATTTTTCTTCAGTCTTCCATCTCGATCTTAAAAAACCAAGTTTGCAGTTAATGATTATTTATGCAGCTACTACGATTGGCAGTTTCGGCGGCGGTTATCTTTCTTCGTTGCTTATAAAAAGAGGCTGGCCTGTTTTGAACGCAAGAAAAGCCACGTTGTTATTATTCGCTGTACTTGAATTAACAATCATTTTTACGCAATTTGCAAAAACAGCGTGGATGGCAGTTGCACTTATTAGTTTTGCTGCTGCATTGCACCAGGCCTGGGCCACCAATATATTTACAATAGCATCAGATATGTTTCCCAAAGAAGCCGTAAGCTCCGTAGTGGGTATTGGTGGTATGGCAGGCGCATTGGGTGGAATATTATTTCCTATTCTTGTTGGCTACCTGTTAGACACCTATAAAGCAGCCGGCAATATTACCGCAGGGTATAATTTATTATTTACAATTTGCGGTTGCACGTACCTCCTTGCATTTGTTATTATTCAAATGCTTACCCGAAAAACCGAAAAAGTAAGTCTTGACGAATTGTTATAAATACCCGCGATTTTTTTTGTTCTTATTTTACCGTTCAACATAAAGCTTAATTGCTTCGTGGCACTGAATGCCGGGTAAAAGCAAAGTATGGAATTATTGTCTCTTTAGAAAGATGATCAAATTTATTATTTCATTTACTTTATGTTCCGGCTTTCATGTACAGAAACCTAATTTAATTACGAACATGAAAAAAATCCTGGTAGCTGATGACGACACAGACATTTTAACGCTGGTCAAAATGACATTAAAGATGAATGGATATGCAGTGGAAGCGGTCTCTCAGTGGCAGGAAGTAGACAACAGGATACATGTATTTAACCACAATTTAATTATCCTTAATGTATCATTGGGTGGTGCAGATGGACGTGATATCTGTAAGCGTTTAAAAGAAAAAGGTAACACGCATGATATCCCTATTATTTTATTTTCGGTCCATGCCGAATGAGTGAAAGTATTCTTTCCTGCCATGCACAGGCGTTTATTGCCAAACCTTACGAGCTCTCTCACTTTTTGAAAAACAATAAAAACTTTTCTTAATTAGTTTGTCATATTGTACTGCACCCCCCATAAATATGCTTACTTTAATAATATTATCATTCAGAGCAGCTTCCAAAAAATACATAGAAATTTTACAAACCAACTATAATGATGAGTAGAAAAAAATGTTTTTTTGGAATTAAATCCTGAAATGGGAAGAACTATATTTCCTTGTTTTTCGTAAGTGGTTGAGAAAGAACTGATTTTTTTCAGGCATGGTATTCGGTTCTTAGACGGAGACCATGAAAATTATGAAAACAAACGAAATAACAGCGTCCGATCTGTTGACAGCATGTTTACACGAACGTCAGCAAGTGGCTGATGAATTACAAAATGAAGTAAACCAAATCCTCGCTTCTGTCCTGTTGTGGATACAGTTCACAAAAAAAGAAAACAATCTTAAGGAAGACAAATCATTCCTGCAGGCAGAAATCAACCTGAAAGAAGCTATTGTAAGATTACAGCGCCTGCATTATTTGCTGGTAAAAAATGATTAGTTTTTAAATGTTGCCTTTTCGGAATGGTGCAGCAGACCGGCATCAGGATGAAATTCCAATGCGTTGGATCATCAAAAAATGGAGGCTCAATGCGCTTTCCTCCTGTTTCGTTACTTTTTTATTATTTCGGTAAAGTAGCTTCTATTCTAACCTCATCGCTGTTAAACGATTTTAATTAAGTCAGTTCGCCCTCCACAAAGCAATAATCATTTTGCTTCCTTATTGTAAGATTGAAGCACTATATTTATCCTAACTTGACGCGTTGCAATTTAATAACAATCAGGATTCGTAAGAACAGATACCAACTAATAAATCAAACTTCATTATGGAATCGTTACCAGCCAACCCACCGGAAAGATTATATTCACTCGATGCATTGCGCGGCTTTGATATGTTTTGGATTATGGGTGCAGAAGAAATATTCCATTCTCTTTTTAAAGCTACCGGGTCTTCTTTCTGGGGCACATTGTCGGAAGAATTTACGCATCCTGCCTGGAATGGTTTTCATTTTTACGATCTCATTTTTCCACTCTTTCTTTTTATTGCAGGTGTTGCTACACCCTACTCTACCGGACGCGAACTTGAAAAAGGGAAAACCAAAAACCAAGTGCTGCTGCGGGTTATAAAAAGAGGGCTGATACTGGTACTGCTCGGCATTATTGCCAATAACGGATTTCAAATAAAGCCATTTGCGGAAATTCGGTTTGCCAGTGTACTCGGGCGCATCGGACTGGCCTACATTTTTGCCAATATGATTTACCTCTATGCTAACGTTCGTGCACAAACGATATGGTTTATAAGCCTGCTCGTTGGCTACTGGCTCCTGTTGCGGTTCACATCAGCGCCGGGCTTTCCGGCGGGCGACTTAACAATGGAAGGAAATTTTGCTTCTTATATAGATCGTTTCATTGTACCAGGCAGATTATACCTGGGCATTCACGATCCGGAAGGACTTGTTTCCCTTATTCCGGCAATTGGTACGGGCCTGCTGGGTGTACTTACCGGTGATTTTTTAAAACTTGCCAAACTAACGCCTGTTAAAAAAGCAATCTACCTGTTCGTAACAGGCCTTGTATTTATTTTACTCGCGCATATCTGGAACCTGGCTTTCCCAATCAATAAAAATTTATGGACCAGTTCATTTGTACTAAATACAGGCGGTTATAGTCTAATACTGCTGTCAATTTTTTATTACATCATTGATATAAGGGGCTATAAAAAATGGGCATTCTTTTTTAAAGTTATTGGTATGAACTCTATATTAATTTATATGTCGGGTCATTTTATTAACTGGGCGTTTACAAACGACGCATTCTTTCATTGGTTGGGTCAGCTGGTTGGAAATCCCTATAATGCAGTGGCCATGTCAGTTTGTTATGTATTTGTAAAATGGTGTTTCCTGTATTTCATGTATCGTAAAAAAGTATTTCTGCGGGTATAATAAAATTTAAAATCATTTGTACAAAATCAAACCCGCTTCACATGGAGCGGGTTTTTATTTGTACCCCCGCCGGCGATGCAAAAAAAGGTGGCCGGTGGGAAACCAGCCACGGAGATCATGTTTGGTTGCCGCGGTTGGTGGCTCATCAACCGCAATATTAAGAGAAGAAAATTTCCTTATCAGGCATCATCGTTGATCATAAAGTTTACACCTAAGCGAAATTATTTTTTATTTCCGCCTTTTGAACAGGTTATATCAACTTTTAAAACCTGGCCGCCGCCGATCGCTGGCGGGCCAAAGCCCCAGTTGGAAATATACATTTTATCATCTGGTCCAAAAATCATAGCTGTAGGAAGATTAAGTCCCGTAACAACCACCATCTTTGACCCGGAAGGATCGATGCGTACCACATCTCCCGTACCAGGCGTTGGAAAAGGGTTGCCCGTCGTATTTTCCAATATATATAAGCCACCAACTTTATCAAACGCAATACCGAGAATAGTGCTGAAGCCAGTCGCTACTACACTTACATGACCTGACGGCGTAATTTTATAAACACTCGATTTATTCATGATAGGAAATGTGTTCAGATTACCTGCATAAAAATTGCCATCATGATACACCATCGCAGTAGGAACAACATGACCCTGGCTGGCAGAAATATCGGCCACGCGGCTGATAACGCCGTTCTCCGTTATTTTATCAAGCTCACCATGGTTGGGTTCCATTGCATATAATTTACCCTCAACATTCAGCATGCTGTACCACGATCCGTCCGGCTCAAAATCACCTGGTTCCGGATTTTTCACAGGATGCGACATCTGGTAAGTGCTTAAGTCGGCTATGATCTTCCAGCTTCTGTCTGGTTTAATTTTAAGAATTGCATTTGGGATCGAAGGAACGCCATGTGAGCAACCAGCACCAGCCAAAATCGCATACATGGTATTGCCGATAAATGCGACATCCGCCACGCCGCTAACTTCACCCATCGCTGTCGTACTGGAAGGAAGGCCGTCAACAAAAGTACTCCGCACACCTGACCCGTTGATCTTTGAAATACGTGCTCCCGTTTTACTACCGAGGTAAGGTCCTACGGGTGGAATTACCTGCATGCAAACACTACTGTTTACAGCCGTTGTTCCACCAATACCGCCTTCTGCAACATATAGATTCCCATCGGGCCCAAATTTAAGTCCGCGCGGATTGTTTAAGCCAGTTGCAAATACCGATACACTGGCCGTTAAATTTTCAGGCTGACAATTGCACGGCAATTGATCTTTTCTGCAGGAATACAAAATACCGGCAACGAAAACAATCGTAAATAATGGCAACAAAAGTTTTGTTCTCATAAATAATACTTTTAGGTTTTAAATGAATGAAATGAATAACCACGGCTTTTCATTGGAAGCGCCTGGATATTATTGGTATGTATTTCATAGCCGGAATTACAGTAATACTTTGCAGGAAAAAGCACAAGCT
>JBDUAY010000299.1:0-7215 GCA_040004415.1 Bacteroidota bacterium
GCTGGAGCAATTAATTATTGATGAGCAAACTGTTTTTGTGTTGATGACCCATAACTACAATTATGATCTTGCCATGTTAAAAGCACTGGCCGAAAAAAATACCGTGTATGTCGGATCATTGGGGCCGAAGAAAAAATTAGACAGAATGCTGGAAGAATTAAAAGACGAAAGCATTGAATTGAACGAAAAGCAACTGGCTAACATTTACGGGCCTTCCGGACTTGATATTGGTGCTGAAACGCCGGCCGAAATTGCACTTTCTATCCTGGCGGAAATAAAAGCAGTGCTCACTGGCCGGCACGGGCAATCACTTCGCAGTATGGCAGATGTTATTCACCCACGCAAGGAAACTTTTATCGAAAAAATAAGTATTACAAAATAAGTAGCCAAACAAATAATATATTCGGCTACATGCTTCATCTGGTAAATAGGATTTAATTTTAGCAAGAATAATAAAAAGCTGGCGAACAAGAAATAAGTTGCTGTAAATGATAATTGATAAATATAACCGTGTTCATAATTATTTGCGTATTTCCTTAACCGATAATTGCAATCTCCGTTGTTTTTATTGTATGCCTGAAGAAGACTATGCATTTACACCCACCAGCAGGCTCATGCAGGCAGATGAAATAGAAGCGCTGGCAAAGATTTTTGTTGCCCATGGTGTAACTAAAATCAGGCTCACCGGCGGCGAACCGCTCGTTCGAAAAGATGCAGGGGCCATTATTCTTGCATTATCCAAATTGCCGGTTTCCCTTACACTTACTACCAATGCAACCCGTTTGCATGAATTTGCTGATACATTACAAGCGGCGGGTGTAAAATCATTAAATATTAGTCTTGATACACTACAGGCAGATAAATTTTTATTACTTACGCGCCGCAATCAATTTGAATTAGTAAAGAAAAATATTGATTTAATGATTCATCGCGGCTTTCATGTAAAAGTGAATGCGGTTGTAATGAGAGGATTAAATGATAATGAGATCAATGATTTTATTGCCTGGACAAAAGATACACCCGTTCATGTTCGCTTTATTGAGTTTATGCCTTTCAGCGGCAACCGCTGGACGAGCAACAAGGTTTTTACATTGCATGAAATAATAGAAGTAGTAAAAACGAAATACCAGGTAGTGCCATTGGAGAATGACATTCATGATACCGCCAAACTTTTTTCCATTGATGGACATGCCGGAACTTTTGCTGTAATCAGCACCATGACATCCCCTTTTTGCAGCGGTTGTAACCGTATGCGGTTAACAGCCGATGGCAAAATGAAAAATTGTCTTTTCTCAAAAGAAGAAACAGATTTGTTAACAGCTTTTCGCAAGGGCGAAGATGTACTGCCGCTTATTCTGCAAAGCATCGGTAAAAAAGCAAAAGAATTGGGTGGGCAGTTCACCACCGACTTTGAGCACATTCATGCAGAAGATATTAATAACCGGAGTATGATAACCATTGGGGGGTGATGGGAAGAAGGATGAAATACAGTGTTGGATTAGATCTAAATGATAGAAGTATACTATGGTTTCAGTAAAAGAAGCAAAAAAAATTATAAAGGATAATACAACTGCGCTGGCGCCAAAAAAAATATCATTGCCAGCTGCGGCCGGTCTTGTATTGGCAGAAGATATATTTGCATTAACAACCATTCCTGGTTTTCCGCAATCATCTATGGATGGGTATGCTTTTTCTTTTAACGAGTGGCAATTAAATAAAAAATTAAAGATTACAGGCGTTATTGCAGCTGGAAGTTCAGAAAGCAATATACTGCAGCCAGGAAATGCCGTCCGGATATTTACCGGCGCGGCCGTTCCGCCCGGTGCAGATACGGTGGTAATGCAGGAAAAAACGAAAGTTGAAAATGGCGAATTATTCATTGAAGATGATAAATTAGAACGCGGTGTACATGTTCGGGCGGCAGGTGCTGAAATTAAAACTGGCGAGCTTGCCTTATCAAAAAATATTTTAATCACCCCGGCTGCAATAGGCTTTTTAACAGCTATTGGTATAACGGAAGTGTCTGTATTTCCTACACCTTCGATCAGCATAATTGTGACGGGTGATGAACTGCAGGAACCAGGAAAACCTTTACAACACGGACAAGTCTACGAAGCAAATTCATATACGCTGGTAGCTGCATTAAATCAACTGCACATCACTGATATAAAAGTACACACTGCAGAAGACAACCTGGATAAACTTACCGGCGTATTGCAGCAGGCATTGCAGGAAAGCGATGTTGTTTTTTTAACCGGCGGCATCAGCGTGGGTGATTTTGATTTTGTATTGCAGGCAACTATTAACAATGGCGTGCAGCAACTCTTTCACAAAGTAAAGCAGCGGCCTGCCAAGCCATTGTATTTTGGAAAAAGGGAAAGCAAATACGTTTTTGGCTTGCCCGGCAATCCGGCATCAGGACTCACTTCTTTTTATGAATATGCAGCACCGGCGCTCGGCATCATGAGCAAAAAAAATTATTATTTGCAGACGTTGATGGTGCCGTTAGAAAAGGAATTTAAAAAACCAGCCGGACTCACGCATTTTCTAAAAGGATATTATAACGGTCAAACTATTGCTGTGCTTGATGGGCAGGAGTCATACAGGCTTAGCTCTTTTGCAAAAGCCAACTGCTTAATACAGGTGAATGAAGAGATTACGGTATGTGCTGCGGGAGAAATGATTGAAATACATTTGTTGCCAGCCTGATAAGATTTATATGGATAGTATTTTTATATTTTACATTTTGTTGTTTGTTGTTGCTTTTTTGTACGCTTCGGTTGGTCATGGTGGTGCAAGTGGTTATTTAGCGCTAATGGCTATTTTTAGCATTGCGCCAGACGTAATGAAGCCAACGGCATTGTTGCTGAATTTGTTTGTATCGCTTACTTCTTTTATACAATTTTATCGCGGGCAACATTTTAAATGGAAGATCTTTTTGCCGTTGGCGATTACCTCAATACCCATGGCTTATGTTGGGGGAAGTATTAAAATAGATGATCTTATTTATAAAAAAATACTTGGGTTATTTTTGCTGATACCGATTGTGCGGTTTCTTTTTTTTGCCAATATTCCTGACAGTGAGTTAAAAAAATCAAACATTGGACTATCGTTGTTTACCGGCGCAGTCATTGGCTTTCTTTCCGGGTTAATTGGCATTGGCGGTGGTATAATTTTGTCGCCCGTATTATTGCTCTTAAAATGGACCAATCAAAAACAGACAGCAGCTATCAGTGCGCTTTTTATTTTTGTAAATTCAGCCTCGGGCCTGATCGCCCAATTACAAAAAGGAATAAAATTCAGTCCGGATATGATTGCATTTGTGGCAATTGCATTTGTAGCTGGCCTGCTGGGTGCGTATTTTGGGTCACTGAAATTTAAGCAGCATATATTAAAATACGTGCTGGCGGGCGTATTGATGCTGGCGGCTTTCAAATTATTAATCACAAAAGGATAATTAAAAATCATGAAAAAATTATTACCGATCGTTTTTATTTTGTCTTGTTGTATAGTTAACGCCCAGGATCATCCGGCTGTTCCTGCCACTGAACAATTTACAATAGAAGGAAAAGTAGAAAAACCATTTATATTTTCATTAAAAGATGCAAAGGATTATAAAACTTCATCCGTTGACAGCCTGGTTATCTATAATCATTTACGTGAAAGAAAGCGGGTAGTTAAAAATATAAAAGGCATTTTACTGAAAGACATTCTGCAGAAAGTTACGATTGATGAGAAGAATGCAAAATTGTTGAGTGAATTTTATTTTACGTGTATTGCGGCAGACGGTTATAAAGTTGTTTTCTCCTGGAATGAAATTTTTAATACCGAAGTTGGTAACCACATTCTGATAGCAACAGAGACTGATGGATTAAAAGGCGAAGCAATGCCCGACAGGCTGCAATTGTTATCAGCTGCAGACATTGCCACCGGCAGAAGGTTTATGAAAGGAATATCAAAAATTATAGTAGACAGGGTTAAATAATAAAACCTGTTAATTTTTTATGTTCAAAATGTGGATTTATACAGACAGTACCCGCCGCCTCAAATAAATTGCTAAAGGTTGGCTCTTTTATTATTTTGTTATCAGCACAGCGCCTTTATCCTGGGTGGGCAAAGAAATTGTATTCATCATTAATTTCTTCGTGTTATTCATTACCAAAAAAGGCAAGTGCTTTCCTGTAGCTACTTGAATTTTCCGTAATGTCAAACCATTAATATCGTCGAACAACATGGCAGATCTGAAATCTTCTTTTTGCGAACTCAATTTAATATTTTTCATCGTCAACCCGGTTATATGACGTGCATAAAATGCCCAGGCAGGCAATTCACCAAACATAGAGAACTCGGGGTAAGCATTTGCATTATTTGGAATGCTGGTCAAAGAATCCAACGGAACATACGCGCTGTCTTTACTTGCACCGCCCGGATAAATAATGTCAATATTCTCCAGTACAATATTTTCAACCGGGTGGCCGGGTAAACCTGATATGGACGAAGGGAAAATATTATGCCTGAAATCCGGCGGAGGCCCTTCCATCGGATAGCCCTTGTCTGCTTTATCTTTTGGTACAAATACTTTTACATTGCCAATATACACGCGGCGAAGTTTGCTTATTACGGAATCTCTATTTCGGTGACCGAGCCGGATAAAAATGGCATTGCCTGTATTGGTAGCAGTAACATTCCTGATGTCTACATCTTCCAGTATGCCACCATCAACGCTCTCCAGTGCAATGGCTGAACGGTAGGTATCGTATATTTTAATATTCCTGATGGTGATATTTTTAAAGCCACCCCGTGAAGCTGTACCAAATTTCAAAGCGCTGGCACTGGATCGAATAGTGCAGTTGGCAATATAAATATTTTCACACCTGCGGTTTCGCTCTTCAGATTTTAAACAGATGCCATCATCGTCAGCATTAAAAAATGAATTGGTGAGGCGTACATTTTTGCAATCAGTTATATCTATTCCATCGTTGTTCCACATAACATTACTTTCTACACGAATGCTGTCTATTATTATGTTTGAACAATTTTTATAATTCTGCACCCAGCATAGCCCATCTTTTATACTGATGCCTTTTATCGTTATTGTATCACAGTTCTTAAATTCAATTATTTTAGGGCGGTTCCTTTCTTCTGGCCTGGTCTGGTGCCATGGGTTCTCAGTTTTCCATTCTTTATCTTCTAATGTGCCGTTATTCAGCATGCGGTAAATATCTTTTAGCAGGTCTGGTCCTTGTCCGCTGATGGTTCCTTTGCCTGTGATACCAATATGATGCTGATCATTGGCAACAATTAATGCAGAGGCATTTTTCGGACCGTAATCAATTCTTTTTGTGCTGCCGAGCAAGCTTGCGTTTGCATTGAGCTGAATTATTACATTGGATTTTAATTCGATAACACCAGTTACAAATTTACCTGCAGGTATTACAATTGTGCCGCCGCCATTTGCGTGGGCGTCATCAATAGCCTGCTGAATAACCAATGTGTTACTGGTTTGTCCGTCTCCTTTCGCACCCAGTTTTTCAATGT
Organism: Bacteroidota bacterium; assembly: GCA_040004415.1. Classification (GTDB taxonomy): domain Bacteria; phylum Bacteroidota; class Bacteroidia; order Chitinophagales; family Chitinophagaceae; genus JACMLD01. The sequence continues at coordinate 5,539 of JBDUAY010000299.1, forward strand.
TATATATTTTTTGTGCCGGCGAATGAATCGTAAGACCTGTTGCTATCAACGCAAATAATAATTTACCGCGCATTGTTTTCTTTCTTTAAAATTTGAGCAGATGACATGCCGGTATATTGCCGGGTTCTCAATTTAATTTTCCTTGTGTTTTGTAGTTATTTTCTGCGGCGAATGCTGCGATTCATATAGTACAAAATTACAGCAAAAAAAATCCCGGGACCAGAAAGTCCCGGGAGTAAAATGTAATTTATTCACGGATAAAAATTAATACCCCGGATTTTGAACAAGCGCAGGATTAACTGCAAAGGCCGAGGTTGGTATTGGGAAAATTCTTTTATACGTACTTGCATCTGTTTTAAAACCCCAGGATCCTTCATATTTTCCAAAACGGATGACATCATTTCTATGCCATCCTTCCCACGCAAATTCCCGGCTGCGTTCTGCGTAGATAAGAGGTAAATCAACGGATGCCAGCGGCGCAGATGTAGTACGAACTGCCCTTAGCTGGTTTGCCAAAGAAAGCGCTGTTGCGCCACCGGTAGCTGTTCCACCCCGAAGGATTGCTTCAGCTTTCATTAATATAATGTCTGCATAACGGAATACAGGCTCATCATTATTTTGGTTTCGTGACAGCGATGTAGCATCCGGATAAAATTTGATATTGCGGTAACCCATGTTCCATGCAATCTCATCATTGCCTGCATCAAATGAAGGAACACTTTGCCTGAGTATAATATTGGGAGTAAGGTTTACCTGGTAAGTATATGCAGCAGAAGGATTGGGACCTGTGTACGTTTGATCGTACCCAAGATTGGTAGTGGTAACAGTAATGGGCGTTACACCATCCGCCCGGAATTGCAAACCAGTTAGCCATTGTTTGTTCCTGATATCATTGGCATCATTAAAGTTGGCATAAAATTCCGGCAATGTACTTGCCGGCGCCCCGGGTGTAAAAGGTATATTGAAAAAATTGTATCCTGCACCAGCTGCTACCTGTCCCATTGACCGCGGCACATCATAACGCGCTTTGTAATTGGCAGACCTTCCCAAAAAACCTGATGATGTTGCATCAAAAGGAATCGCAAATATAAATTCATCTTTACTACCGGGAGAAGTGGGGCCGTTGGTTGGATAAAACATTTGCAGGTAATTAGCAATGGTAGCCAGGTTATACTTGCCGGAACTGATAATAAAATCACACGCAGCGATACAATCATTATAACGCGGTGTTCCCGTATAGTATTCAGCATTTAAATACATTTTTGCCAGTAATGCATACGCCATGTAAACAGTCGGTCTGCCATACGTGTACGTATTTACATTCGTACTAAGATAGGGTATGCATGATTTAATATCGTTCTCCAGCCATGCAAATACCTGTGCACGGGGTACATTGGTATGCGGTGTAAAATCGCCATATACAGTGTCAAGTGGTACATTGCCATAGTTGTCCATCATCATAAAATACGCCAGCGCCCTTATCATTTTTAATTCCGACAGGTTAGTATTTTTTGCAGCACCTTCAGGCATCGCCTGTTTTAAAACAGAAGAACTTTGGTTTACTGTACCAATTGTAGTGGTTAGCCATACCCAGTTGGAGTTTACATATCCATTGTCTTTCGTCCAGCTATGATAATGCATCTGCTGATTTTGCGCACCATCAAACCAGTTACCACC
>JBDUAY010000300.1:0-7191 GCA_040004415.1 Bacteroidota bacterium
CCGGCATGAAGGAATTTACAGGTTGAACGGCCAGGACATTCAATGCAATTTTTTTTCCGATCGGGTTTTTCCATTTTTATTTTTTTACAACAAAGACGATAAATTAGTCGCGTGATTCTTACTGTTATTGCCTGCTGATACTGTATATTTTTTTGGAGGTGTAAATAATAAATTCAATCGACCGCCTTCCCGGCCCTTCAGTAACCATGTATAAACAGGTAAGCACTTGTGCATAATCCGGCCGGATGGCATGCAAAATATTTAATACGTTAAACCAACGGGCATCGGGCAACAGTGACGACGAACCTGCAACATATTTTACGGTAAAGCGAGTACAGAATAAGGTAACAACAACCTGCAGTATAAAATAAAGTGCTGTTACTCTTGTGAGAAAGCCAGCAATGAGCAACAGGCCGCCGGCAATCTCCAGTGTTGCTATCACATGCACAATCGCTGTACGAAATGGAAAATCCAGCAGTGTGAATTTGTCTGCGGTCTGGCCCAGGTAAACAAATTTCAAAACCCCTTCCCAAAAAAACATTCCTCCCGTCATTAACCGCAGTATTAAGATAGCCGACGGCCCCGTTACCGGCGGATTAAAAAGCCATTGCATAATTTTTTTCATTTTCTTGTATAGCTAATTGATACAAAACTTTTGGCTATGGAAGACATTGGCAGAACTTCATCATCAACGATAAATTAATTCTGCCAACGTTGTGGGACTAATCTGTTTTTTCCGGATGCGCTGTTCCATGATGACAAACACTGCAGGATATTGTTAGTATGCTATCACCAATTACGGGGTTAGTCACGCCAAAATATTTTTTGTTGATGTCCATCGTCATCAGCATCATTGCACGTGCAATTTCCTTTTCAGGTTTTTCATCACTTGCATAATCGAGGTGATTGGAACCTTTTTCCGGCGCGTGACAATAACCACAACCAACACCGAGCGCATCCTGGAACTCATCCACCATTATTTTTTGAAGGGCTTTGGTGCTAATATCTTTTGGCAATATTTTCAGGTTGGCGAATTCACTTCTTTTTTGGCCTGGTTCAATGGCCGCAACGCTGATGATTACAACAACAAATAAAAAAATTGTTACGATTATTTTTCTGCTGATTAGCATATGATTATACTTGATTTATTTTTTTGCCAGCACGCTCAGTTGCACTTCAAGGTTATCTGAAATAACGCTGGTGCTGCCCACACCAAATTCTCTCCTGTTTATTACAAACGTCCCTTTGAAAAGATAACCTTCAGCGGTTGCAACAGCAGTAAACGGGAAAGAAATATCTTTCGTTTTATTTTTAATAGTAAGCTTACCGCTAACAATTGATGATGCGCCCACCGCGGCTGTTACTTTAGATGAAACAAAATGGATACGGGGAAAATGCTGTACATCAAAATAAGTTTCGCCCCGCAAATGATTGTCGCGCGTTTCATTGCCCGTATTGACAGTATTAGCATCAATACTTACATCAACTACTGCATCTTCCAGGTGATTGCCATCGAACTTTATGTCCCCCTGCAGTCCGCTGAAGGAACCACCGGTATTAACGCCAAAGTTTTTTATTTTAAACTGAACGGAGGATCCGTTATCAACAGGCTTATACTGCGCCACTGCACAGGCGCCTGTTATCGCCATCAACAGCGATAAAACAATTTTCTTCATTTTTCTTTTATTGGTTCTTTTATATAAACAGCGGGTTATTTTTTTACAACTTTTGGTTGTTTTTACTTCCCGGCAGCTTTTTCTGTCGCCTCCATCAAAGGCATATCCGTAATGGCCAGCGAATGATTGTGTTCTACATAGTGTACACTTGTTAATCCCAATACAGACTTTAATTTTTCTGCTGGTACTTTCATTGGGCCGGGTGCTGGTGCGCTGCCGGGTGCCGGTTGCGGAAATGCTGTAGACATGGCAGTATGAAAAGTTATATTGCCTTCAATTTTTTGTATGGTTTGATGTATGTGCCCGTTCAGTACAGATACCGAACCAAAACGTTTCAGGTAAGACAGTGCTCTTTCACTCTCCGTGGTTCCCCAGCCCCATTGCGGGTAAACGGCCCATAACGGAATGTGCGCGAATACTACGATTGGCGTACTGCCTGACAGATTTTTCAAATCTTTCTCCAGCCATTCAAGTTGCGCATTACCAAGTATACCAAGACCACCTTCTCCCTGGTTAAACACATTTACCAGTCCGATAAAATGTACACCATTAGAATCAAAACTGTACCAGCCATCTCCAATCGTTCCTTTTCCATAACGTTCCAGGTATAATTTTCCATTGTCCGTTATATCATGTTCCCCAGGTACATAAAATATTTTTTCCGTCTTCGCCTCTTTCAGTGTTTGTTCCAGTGCATCAAATTCATCTGCCTGCGCCAGGTGTGTAAGATCACCCGTGTGCAATACAAAAGAAGGCGGAATTGGCATAGCATTAATTTTTGCAATGGTTGCCTGTAACGTTCCCACTACATCTGTGTTGGCAGGTTTATTAAATCCAATATGGCTGTCGCTGATTTGAACAAAACTGAAATCTGATTTGGGCATTATCAAGCCCTTTTTCAGGTTGCCGGTCGACCTGTCTATTAACTGGCTCATTCCATATGATTTCATTGTTCCGCCAGACATCATCCACAATACGCCGGTGCCGGCCCAGGCCATACATTTTAAAAATCCGGCGCGGTCTATACCGTCATTGTGCTGGTTAATCGCAGGGTGTTTTTCGTTTTCCATAATTTTATGTTTAATTATTTTGAGGATGCAAACATCATCCGTTCGTGATTTTTTAAAAAACTATTTACAGCATCCAGTGGTTTTCCTTGATTAAGCCTGGTATATCAGGTATTTTGCCTGCTTCATATAATAAAATGCAAAAAAGTAAACCTCTTTTTTACTTTTGTTAAAACATATTTTTGAAACAGAAACAAATTATATATCACATTTTATTCTGGGCGGCGCTCTATTTGTTATGGGTGCTGGTATTCAGAAGTTATTCAATTGCCATTACCAAAACCATGACGATTGAGTTTTGCTATTTGATTTTTATAACGGCTGATTACTATGCCATTATCAATTTTATCGTTCCACAATTTTTACTGAAGAAAAGAAACATACTTTTTGTAACGTCCATAGTAATCACCATAGCGCTGTCTGCCTGGTTAAGAACGTCGCTGGCGTTGCAAATGAACAAGCATTTTTTTAAGCCTGCGCAAATACCGGATTTTACAACTGTTTATATACATTCCATCGTCAATATTTCATTGTGGGTATTGGTGGTTACCATTGCAAAAATGATGATTGACCGTGCACAAACCCAGCAGCATGTAGAATTGCTGGAAAAGGAAAGGGTGAGAAATGAGCTGGATTATTTAAAGGCACAGATAAACCCGCACGCGCTTTTCAATTCATTAAATACTATTTACGGGCATATCGACAAAAACAACCAGGTAGCAAGAAATACATTACTGCAATTTTCAGAATTATTGCGGTACCAGTTGTATGATTGCGGCACAGAAAAAGTAGAACTGGAAAAAGAAATTGCGTACGTAAAAAATTATGTGGCGTTTCAGCGCCTGCGTAAAAGTGAACAATTAATTGTTTCGCTGGATATCAATAATATTGAATCCGGTTTAACAATTGGTGCACTGTTGCTGGTAGTATTAATTGAAAATGCTTTTAAATTTGCCAGTAATGTCTCCGAAAAAGAAAATAAAATAATTATTACCATATCTACGAAAGATGGCGTGTTGTACAGTTCCTTTTTCAATACAAAAGAAATCCAGCCAGCTTTTACAGAACCAGGCTACAGCGGCATTGGCATTAGCAACCTGAAACGCAGACTTACATTATTGTATCCCGGAAAATATACATTGACCACAAAAATTGAAGATGAATCTTACCAGGCAAATTTAATTCTTGATTTAACATGAAAATGAAATGTATTATTATTGATGATGAGCCAGTGGCCAGGAAAGTTTTGCAGGAATTTATTGAAGAAATAGATTATCTGGAGCTTGTAGGGCAAGCAGAGAACCCGCTTAAAGGCATGCCGCTGTTAAACAATAATGATATTGACATCATCTTTTTAGACATTAATATGCCAAAGATAAATGGCATTGAGTTTTTAAAAACTACAAAAACGCAGGCAAGCATTATTATGACAACCGCTTATGCTGACTATGCGGTTGAAGCATTCGGACTGGAAGTGCTGGATTATCTTGTAAAGCCAATTGCATTCGATCGTTTTTTAAAAGCATGCAACCGCGCAAAAGACAAAGGCAAACCAGCACCGGGCGCCATCACGCAGAATAAGTCTGATCACTTTTTTATTAAATGCAATAACCAAATAGAGAAAATCTTTTACAATGATTTAATTTATGCTGAAGCGATGCTAAACTACGTAATGCTATATACCAGCTCAAAAAAAATGATGGTCTATGTCACTATCAAGAGCCTCGAAGAACAGTTGCCTGCTGATACTTTTCTTAAAGTGCATAAATCTTTTATTATAAACATCACCAAAGTAAAAAGCATTGAAGGTAATATTCTTGACATCGGCAACGAAAAGATAACCATCAGTCAAAGTTTACGTGAAAAGGTTATTGCCGGCATTGTAAAAGACAATATGATCAAACGCTGACAACAAGATATGCCATCAACCTCATCATCCCAGTCGCCTGTGTTGCAATAACTGCAAACCTGCTTTATATTGTTTTGAATGAATCAGCTGAAAGTTGAGCGGGTGGGATTGTCTAAACATGGTCGGCCGCTACCCGGCACCAAAAGACAAATCCTGAAATGATATGCATGTTTCTGATTCGCGCCCGAACCCAGACTCCATACTACTAAAGTGGTATTTTTTACTATGCTCTAATGGTTTACTTTAGACATTTCCGGTTCTGGCGTTACCCTTCACAGCATAAAAAATAACAATGGTTAAAAACGTACTATTTCTTTTATTGGCAGGGCTACTTACGAGCAATGCCGGTATGGCTCAATCTTCTGCGGCAACCGACAGTATCCGCAATCAGGCCTTATTCAATAATATCAGGCTGGACGATACTGCACAGACCGGGCTATTGTTAAGACAGGGAGCCAGTCCCAATGGCCTTATGAATGATTATTCCGCGTTAATGGCGGCAACACTTAGTGGCAGTACCGCGTGTATGAAACAGCTAATTGAACATGGAGCCAACGTTAACTATTTCAACAAGGACAGCATTTCAGCAATATGGCTGGCAGTGCCCGACATGGACAAAACTTCCTTATTGATAAATAGCGGGGCACAGGTGCAGCAGCGGTCGCGGGAAGACAATACGGTTTTAGTAAAACTGGCATCAATACCCGGAAGTGCGCCGGTTTTTGAATTGCTGATCCACAATGGATGCAATTTGCAAAAAAGTGGTACCGCCAACGACATGATGTACAATGCCGCGGGCTCAGGCGATACCGCCCTTCTTGGATTATTAATACGCAATGGCGTGAGCGTTAATGATACTTCCTCAGGTGGTGATTACCCGGTTAACTCGGCTACCAGCTATCGTTGTTTCAATTCACTGAAAATGCTGGTAGATAACGGCGCAGCTGTTAATGTCAGTCCAAAGCATGCAGGGCTGCCATTGTTTAACGGCGTTACCCCGTTGATGTGGGCCGCTGTCAGCAATGACAAACCATCTTTTTATTACCTGCTTGATCACGGTGCCGATGCAAAAGCAATATCACCAGGCGGCTATACTACGCTCATGTTCCTGGCGATGTCTGAGCAGGACGAGCCTGCTATGGCGGAGGCCCTGATCAAACACGGCGCTGACCCTGTTGTTAAAGCGCTCGACGAGACTGATGCGCTGCAACATGAACGGATACGTGGCAATACGAGATCTGCCAGCTTGCTTACAAAATACATTACCACCAACAGTAAAAAATAGTACCATGAACCATAAGATTTTGATGATGATGTTTTTAATCAGCGCTGGCTGCTGCTCGTTCACTGCCATTGTTGGTTGGGAAAAAGGCGGTAGCCCCCCGTCGAAAAACAATACGGTAGCCATACAAACAGCGGTTAGCAAGGGATTTTCACTGCTGCAAACCAGTGGCGCGCGTATGATAGAAAAAGTAAGATGTGCTTCCTGTCACCACACAGCGATGACATCCCTTATTGCGGCAACAATGGAAGAAAAAGGAATTACAGGCATAGATACTACAGCCGGCTTACGGGAAAATGCAATGGTAGGTACACTTGATTATGTTGGTAATCCAAATCTCAACCACCAATTTGTATCGGCTAAATTCCTTGCTCCATATATACTGCTGGGATTGCATGCAGAAAAACATCCGGCGGATTTCAATACTGATCTCGCCGTAAACTATATTATAAGCCAGGCTCTGCCAGATGGAAGTTTTAAAGCCGAATATGCGAGGGTGCCCCTGGAATGTGGCGACATCCATTTAACAGCCATGGCCATACGCGCGCTTGATCTATATGCTTCAAAAGCAAAAAGAATACAGGTGCAGCAATTATTGCTCCATTCAAAGACCTGGATGGAACAGCAGACACCAACGACACAGCAAGAGCTTTCGTTCCAGCTCATGGGCATGAACTGGTGCGGCAGTAATCAATCTGCAAAAAATGCTGTATTGAAAAAACTGTTCAGCTTGCAAAACAAAGATGGCGGCTGGTCGCAACTGCCTTCAATGACAAGTGATGCCTACGCAACCGGACAGGTTTTATACGCAATGTCGCAAACGGGTATGTCCACTACTGAAAGCCAGCCATTCCAGGCGGGTACTGACTACTTGCTGCGCACCCAGGATAAGACTGGCGCATGGATAATGGTTACCCGATCAAATCCGATACAACCATTTGTAAATACTGATTTTCCCCCATACGATGACAACCAGTTTATATCCGCAGCAGGTACCAACTGGGCCGTGCTCGCGCTGGCTACATCATTACCCGATAAAAAATAACGGCGTCGTAATGTTGATGCTAAAATCAGCGCCATGTATAACGACTTTAAACTATAAAGAATTATACAAATCCTGTTACCGGCGTTCCTGGATCACGGATTTTATGCCACGGAGGCACAGGGGAAATATAAAGCTTTTATTACGGATAGCCATTGAGGCAATACACCGGGTTATTGCTGCGCAATATTGGAACCATGAAGAAGCATGGAATT
>JBDUAY010000027.1:0-23702 GCA_040004415.1 Bacteroidota bacterium
GCAGCTTCACCACCACCTTCAGCACCCAGTGCCGAGAAAGACCTGATCATACCCATTACCGTTCCAAGCAGTCCCAACAAAGTTGCTACTGATGCAATAGTAGAAAGGAACACGAGGTTTTTTTCAAGCATGGGCAATTCAAGTGCAGTAGCTTCTTCAACTTCTTTTTGGATAGACAACACTTTTTGTTCTGTGTCAAGCTGTGTGTCGCTGATTAATTCTTTGTATTTACGAAGACCTGCTTTCATTACATTACCTACAGAGCCTTTTTGCTTGTCGCATTCTGCCAGTGCTGCGTCTACATTGCGGTTTGCAAGATGATACTGCACCTTGCGGATAAACTCTGCATTGTTGCCGGTACCGCTCGCTTTGGTGACAGTAAGAAAACGCTCAATAACAAAAGTTAATACAGTTAAAAAACAACCAATAAGAATTGGAACGATGATACCACCCTGGTACATTTTAGCGAAAGTGCCGATTGCACCATCACGGTCGGGCCAGAAACCGCCATTATTTTTACCAGTTGTGAAATTGTCCGGACTACCAATTACAAAGCGCCAGAGAATATAGCCGATGATAATACAAAAAAGAGGCGCCATCCAGGAAATAGAGTTGCTGGATTTTTTAGGTTGTACAGATGAAGTGGAAGCTTTAGCTGCAGTTGGTCTTGTTTCTGCCATGATCGTTTGTTTTTAGTTGTTTTTAGTAATTTTTAATATCCAGTAGTTGTTTTAACAATACAATTCTACCGAAAAAATTTTTTAAAAAATCAGATTAAGAAAGATAAATTATTTACAGGGCTCACAAGATAAGTATTTTCTGTTTTCGCCAAACGGGGATTATCCACATATTACTGGCTGGTTGGTATTGGAGGTGACTTTTAAGATAAAGGAATTAAATGTATGAAAAATTTTCCTCTTAACTAAAAAATTATCCTTTTCTACATTTGGGGAATTTGTTGCTATTATCTTTTAGTTAATTTCACCGCCAAACAATTTATTTACATGCACATTTCAACGTTCAACGCCCCAAGGCTGGCGATGGCAGTCATGCTGCTGATGGCGATGCCTGTTTTAGCTCAAGATAAAAAACCGGTCGTACCTGTGGTGCCCGCTACCGGAAGCACACCTGTCATTCCAGGCTTCCCGGGATTGCCCAAGCCGGGGCCCAAGCCATATAAAGATGTAATTACAGATAAGGCCATCAGCAAAAAGGGACTGTTTACGATCCATAAAGTAGAAGAGAAATATTATTTTGAAATTGCTGACTCTTTACTGGGCCGGGATATCTTAATTGTTAACCGCTTGTCGAAAGCTGCTGCCGGTATGCGCAATTTCTTTTTTGGTTACGCCGGGGATGAGATAGGCAATAACGTAGTAAGTTTTGAAAAAGGCCCTAACAATAAAATATTTTTAAAGAAAATTTCTTTTGATGAACTATCAAAAGACAGTACCGAGCCGATGTACCATGCTGTTATGAATTCTAACATTCAGCCTATTGCCGCAGCTTTTGATATTGCTGCTTTTAATAAAGACTCCACCGGAATTATCATTGAGATGACCAATTATATTAATACCGATAATGATGTTTTAAATTTTGCTTCCAATCTCAAAAATCTTTACCAGGTAGGCGGGCAGCAATCAGACAAATCATACATCGTTTCTGTAAAAACATATCCACTCAATGTAGAAATCAAGACTGTAAAAACATACAGTAAAAGCGGCGGTGGTGGATTTGGCGCTCCCATACCATTACCATTTGCATCTACCGGTGGCGGGCAGTTGCTAACGATGGAATTAAACAGTTCTCTTCTCCTGCTTCCAAAAACAACTATGGAACAACGGTTCTACGACCCGAGAGTAGGTTTTTTCACCAGGAACTATACAGATTTCGACGCCAATCCACAAGGGGTTAAAGACATTACGATGGTCGTAAGGTGGAAACTTGAACCACGTGATGAAGACATTGAAAAATATAAACGCGGAGAATTAGCAGAACCGAAAAAACCTATCATTTATTATATCGATCCGGCAACGCCGAAAAAATGGGTTCCCTACCTGATACAGGGTGTAAATGACTGGCAGGTAGCATTTGAAAAGGCGGGCTTTAAAAATGCTATCATGGCGAAGTTGGCGCCCACGCCGCAGGAAGATAGTACCTGGAGCCTGGATGATGCCCGTTTTTCGGCAATTGTCTATAAGCCTTCTGACATCGCAAATGCGAGCGGTCCCAATGTACATGACCCCCGCAGTGGTGAAATAATGGAGAGCCACATTAACTGGTACCACAACGTAATGAACCTTTTAAGAAATTGGTATTTTGTACAATGCGCGCCTACTGATCCGCGCGCCCGTAAAATGCAGTTCGATGATGAACTGATGGGCCAGCTCATTCGTTTTGTATCTTCTCATGAAGTGGGTCATACGCTTGGCCTTCGTCACAATTTTGGATCCAGCTCTACGGTACCAGTTGAAAAATTACGTGATAAAGCCTGGGTGGAAGCCAACGGGCATACGCCTTCTATTATGGACTATGCCCGTTTCAATTATGTAGCACAGCCGGAAGATAGTATCTCACCTGCCGGCTTATATCCCCGCATTGGTGATTATGATAAATGGGCGATAGAATGGGGCTATAAAAAATTATATGATGCCGCTACACCAGAGGCAGAAGTGCCGATCCTGAACAAGTTAACAACTGAACGTTTACAAAACAATAAACGCTTATTCTTCGGTACTGAATCAAACGCAGATGATCCGCATTCTCAGAGTGAAGACCTTGGCGACAACGCCATGAAAGCAAGTACATACGGTATTAAAAACCTGCAACGCATTGTGCCTAACCTGATGGCCTGGACAAAAGTACCCAATGAAGATTACAGCAACCTGGCTGAGTTATACAACCAGGTATCAACGCAGTTTAACCGGTACCTTGGTCATGTAATAAAAAATATCGGTGGCATTTATGAAGTACCGAAAGTAGTAGAGCAGACGGGTGCTATATATGAGCATGTGCCGAAGGCCCTGCAAGAGGAAGCAATGGCCTTCCTGAATAAAAATGTTTTTAATACGCCCACCTGGTTAATCAATACTGAAATCTTCAGCAGAATTGGTGGCGACCCTGTAAGTTCTGTTGGTAGCCGCATGGAAAGTACGCTAAATGCTTTGCTGAATAATGGACGCATGAACAAATTAATAAGTGCAGAAGCTACACTGGGAAACAAAACCTATACGTTGACTGACCTGATGAGTGATTTGCAAAAAAATATCTGGACAGAATTATATACCCATAAACCTATTGATGTTTATCGTCGTAATCTGCAAAAAGCTTTTGTTGAAAGGTTTAATACTATTATAACGCCCGCAGCACCTGCAAGCGGATCATTTGGTGGTATTACAATTTTTTTTGGCGGCGGAGATATTAAAAAGACTGATATCGTTTCTGTGGCGAAAGGCACTTTGCGCAGTATAAAATCTGGTATCAGTGCCGCACTCCCATCGGTTACTGATAAAATGACACGCTATCATTTAGAGGATATGCTGGAAAGGATTGACAGAATATTGAACCCTAAATAAAATATTAGTTGATAAGAAAAAGCCCCCGTGCAGGGGCTTTTTTAATTTTAATTATCCTTTGTTTTGATTTGCCCGATTTGCGTATACACGATGCCCATTTTCTTTATCGGCGATCTATTTGTCACAATATTTTTGCAGGAATGCTTTGTCATTCAATCCACCGGGTAACTGTAACTTTTATATTTCTTAGCAGTGCTGTGTTGCTATTGTGGTAGTGGCTGGCTTCGGCCCGGGATAAGTTTCAATAATATCTTCAGAAATATTTTTTCATTCTTACAGATAAGCTCCATCAACTGCTCCTCCTTTTTTGATACATTCATCATGCTACATTTTGACACCCGGCAGCATACAATCCATTTTGTCATTTTTTCACTGGCAAAAAAAAACCAGACATCATCCGGCTTCTTTTTGCTATAATTATTGAGATAGATTATTCGTAGCGCAGCGCTTCAATCGGGTTGAGCCTGGAAGCTTTGAAAGCGGGATAAAGGCCTGCCAATAACCCTACCAGTGAGCAAATACCAATACCCAGCAAAACCCACAGCCAGGGCACAACAAAACCTGTGCTCATTAGCATGCTGACGCCATTGCCCAGCAATACACCCGTAAATATGCCAAAGGCCGCACCCAGCAAACTAATAATAATTGATTCATATAAAAATTGGTTACGCACATTTCTTTGTTTTCCACCAATGGCTTTAATAAGGCCTACTTCTTTGGTGCGTTCAGTTACCGCCACCAACATGATATTCATTAAACCGATAGCGGCACCCATTAACGTAATAAAGCCAATTACAATAGCAGACACCGTGAGCCATTGTAAATTCTTTAGCAGCATATCAACAAAACTGTCACTCTTATCAATCAAAAAATTATTTCCCTCGGTGGTCGTTAATTTCCGTACAGATCTAAAAGTGCCTTCCGCTTCACCCATGCCGGCATCCAGCAACTTTACATTACTTACTTTTATACCAATTGAAAAAGACGTGCTGGATCCACTGCTAAAAAACCGGCGCACATTATTATAAGAGGTAACAATAGAATTGTCCCAGCTAAAACCAAGTGTTGACCCTTTTTCTGCCAGCACACCAATTACACGATAAGGAATATTATTAACGCGCACAATTTTCTCTACCGGGCGCTCCAGGTTTTCTCCAAACAATGTGGTGGCTACATCTTTGCCTAATAAACAAACATTGCGTCCGGACTCCACATCCAAATCATTCAGGTTTCTGCCAGCGCTTAATTTATAACCATTTAAATCAACAAAATTATCATCTCCTCCCGAGACCCTGACCGTAGGATTTGTTTTTTTACTTTCGAAATTGACTGTTGCATTATTACCACCATAAATAGAAAGGCCTACCTGTGAAGGAAATTTAAATGCCTGCTTAAAATCTTCTGCCTGTTGTTTGGTAATGGGTTTATTTTGGTTGGATTGTTTTTCTTTTTTCTGTCCTTTCTTTTCTTTCTGTGCACCCTGGTCATTGTGCATGCGCCACATTTGCCGGTAGCGCAAACTAAATCCGTTTGCACCCATGGCAGAAAAACTTTCTGTAAATTTCTGTGTCATCGCTTCAATAGCCGTGCGTATGCCCACGAGCGCAGCAATACCCAGGGCGATAATAGCCACTGTAATGCCAGTACGCAGTTTGTTACTGCGAATGGTGCGGAACGACAGGGAAATGTTATCCAGGAAATTCATAGACTAAAATTAGGGATTCTTGCGTGAAAGTGTGCCGGAGTTTTATGAGCGGGAAAAAAGGGCTGACAGGCCGGTTATACCGGGTAATTAGTAACCACAATTTCATTAATATGTCCTCTTTTTGAAGCATCGGAATTAATCATGCGCTTTGCAGGCACCCGCATTACGTGAAAATTTTTGTATAGATTATCAAAAAATCCGTCTTTGGTATCAGAATTACTCAACATGATAAAGGTTCCCTTTTTATTTAAATCTTTGCAAACCTGGGCAAGTTGCGACTGCTGTACATCAGTAAATGCAGATTTGCTATACGCCGTAAAACTGGAGGTCGCACTCAATGGGCGGTATGGAGGATCAAAATAAATAAATGAAGCAGGCCTAATATTTTTTATGGAACTTATATAATCCACTTTTTTAATATTGGCTATTGCAAGTAACCCGGATACTGCCAGAAGATTTTCTTGATCGCAAATAGATGGTTTCGTATAATCGCCCGGAGGCGTATTAAATTCTCCCGTTGAATTTACACGAAACAGACCGTTAAAGCAGGTACGGTTTAAAAAAATAAGTTGTGCGGCCCTGGCAATTCCTTTGTCAGTATTTCTATTGATGTCTTTATCAAATCTATGCGCATTAAAAGTCGTTCGCTGCTCATAAAAATAGGCAACCCTTTCTTTTTTGTTTAATGCCAGGTATTTTTTTTCGTGGTGATATAACACTGCAGTTAGTTCTGAAACCCGGGCCTGGATTATTTTATAGGTAAGTACCAGATCTTCATTTACATCGCCAAGCCATGCATTTTTTATCTTGTAACGTTGGCCAATGTCAAAAAAAACAGCTCCGCTGCCGAGAAAGGGTTCGTAATAATTTTCAATCGTTCCATCCTTCAATTGTTGCGGATAAATATCAATAAACTGTTTTATCAATTGTCTTTTGCTACCGGCCCATTTAAGAAAAGGTTTTGCAGAATGCAATGTGGTATTGTTCTTTTTTGCTGCCACTAATTTATTTATTATCAGAAGCCAACAAGTTACGCGATAGGCTTATATGGTAGAAAAATATTAAAGTAATCTTTTACCTGAATGTTGGTTTCTAATCAAACTAGAAATACAAGTGCACCGTGAGCAATTGAGGGAATAGTCCCAGTAAAATAATTAAACCGGCTACTATCACCAGTAATATTTTGAAGGTGGAAGAAACTTCTTTTACCTGGCCATTGCCTTCTTTAAAATACATGGCTTGTATAACGCGGAAATAATAATATGCACTTACTGCTGCGCACAGCACAGCAAAAATAACCAGCCACAGGTATGTACCGTTTTTAACAGCAGCTGCCAGCATATAATATTTCGCAAAGAAGCCTGCAGTTGCGGGAATACCAGCCAATGAAAGCAGGAAAATTGTATTAACAGCCGCCAGCAACGGTTGTTGTTTAGCGAGGCCATTATATCCATCAAAAGTATAATCCTTCATTTTGATAAGAATGGCAAAAATGCCAATAGTAGCAAGACTGTAAGCAGCTGAGTATATAATTATGCCTTCTTTGGCAATATCATTGTATCCAAACAATGCAAAGAACATAAAGCCTGCCTGCGCAATGCTTGAATACGCCAGCATTCTTTTTACACTTTGCTGAAAAACCGCGGTGACATTACCAATAAACAACGTTGCCGCAATGATAAATGAAATCGTTAAACGCCATTTAGGAAGATCCAATCCATAAGCCGAATCAAACAGCCGGATGAAAGCTATAAAAATGGCCGCCTTCACAATGGTGGCCATAAAAGATGTAAATACTGTGGGTGCACCATCATATACGTCGGGCGTCCAGAAATGAAAAGGCGCTGCAGATACTTTGAAAGACATCGCGATAAGCAGGAGTAAAAGGCCTGCCATCAGTACCGGTGCAAATCCTTCTATTTGTTTTGCCATACCAGCAATTGCAAAAGAACCTGTAGCACCATAAATCAATGCAATACCCATTAGCATAATACCGGTAGAAAAGGATCCCAGTAAAAAATACTTTAGTGATGCCTCATTACTTTTCAAATTTCTTTTATCGCTGCCTGTAAGGATATAGAGGGGAATGGAAATAATTTCGATACTTAAAAAAAGCATCAGTAAAGTATTAAAAGAAGAAGCGATACTTACGCCGCATAAAACAAAAAATATAAGTGCGAAATATTCTGCCTGGTTAACACCAACGTCTTCTATGTCTCTTGCGCTAAGCAATAAATAAATGAAGGTTGCCCCAAAAGCAATGCTGTTAAACAGTACTCCGAAACTATCAAACACCAGCATGTTCCTGGTATTGATATGGAAAAGATGGAAATTGTACAGTTCGGCGGTGTTTAGTAAAAGCAATACAGCCACCCCCGCAATGGCAAGGTTGCGTATAACAGCTTTTGTTTGAATAAAAATGCCGCTAAACATCATTAGTACGCCCCAGATGGCAGAAAAAATTATTGCATTCATACGTTGCTTACGATCTTCTTTATATAGATGTCTTCATGTATTTCAAAATTGCATCCACCGAATCATTGGTTATTTGCAGCATTGGTTTTGGATAAACACCTGTAACAAAAATTATTACCACAATTACTGCTAACGAAATCAGTACAGGAACAGAAGTTGGTGTACCAGATTGGGTAAGTGCATTGCTATTGCCATAAAATATTTTCTTAATCATGTTGAGGGTGTACACAGCTGCCAGGATAATACATATTCCTGCTACCGCCATATCCAGCACACCATATTTTGTAACCCCGCTGGAGAAAACTCCATTGAACATCATAAATTCGCCAACAAAACCATTGGTTAATGGCAGCGCAATATTTGCCAACGCAACAATTACCAGCATAATAGCCAGTGCCGGATCCTTTTGTGCAAGTCCGCCGAGTTCTGACAATTTACGTGTGCCGTATTTATTTTCTATTACGTTTGCGACTATCCACAACCCTATAATATTTATACCGTGCGTAAACATTTGCAGCATTACGCCCTGCATACCGCTTTTATCGGATGCAAAAATGGCCAGGCACATTAAACCAATGTGTGCAATGGATGAGTACGCAATCAGTCGTTTTAAATCATCCTGCCTTATCGCAATTAACGACGCATAAATCATTCCCGTAAGGCATAGCAATGACACTGTATCGCCCCAAAGATAAAATCCGTCTGGCAAAACAGGTGCCAGCCAGCGTATCACCGCAAACACACCCATCTTTACCATGATACCACTCAATATCATGGTTACAGGCGTAGGCGATTGTTCGTAAGCATCCGGCTGCCAGGTATGAAAAGGCCAGATGGGCATTTTAATAGCGAATGCACCGAATAATAACCAGAACAACCAGTTTTGTGTATCGGCAGGAAGTTTTAAATCATACCATGTTTGCAGATCGAACGATTGATTTGCTTTGAAATAAATAAAAATAAATCCTACCAGCATGATCAGTGAACCGACAAACGTGTAGATAAAGAATTTAAATGTTGCTGCAATTCTTTTTTCCCCTCCCCATATAGAAGAAAGAAAATAAACCGGGATGAGCGCCAGCTCCCAAAAGAAATAAAATAATAACCCATCCAGTGCAAGAAATACGCCCATTAAACCAGCCTGGCTCAATAGCATGAGTGCATAAAACCGGTTAGCATTTTTATAATTATTGTTCCAGGCAGATATAAGTATTAACGGAAAAGAAATGGATGTCAGTAAACAAAGCAATTGTCCCATGCCATCCAGCCCTATATGAAAACGGCTATTGAGCATCGGAAGCCATGATACATTGCAATTTAAATTGTCGTGACTGTTCATGATGGAAAGACCCAGCATGGAAGCGGCGAGTACGCAAATACTGGCAAACAAAGCAATGCTTTTAGCGCTGCTTTCATTTTTAACTGCAAATAAAAGCAGTCCGCCAATTAAAGGAATCAATATCAATAAAACAGCTACCATAATTTAAATCGTGAGTGGTGAGTGGTAAATAGCAAATGGGCGTCTGACAGATCAATTTATACTATTTACAACTTCCCTATTTTTTTCCTGCTTTTTCCGACAATAATTTCTTTTCCACCGGCTACCCGCGTTTTTCTACCCGCTTCTTAAAAATCTATTTCTTCAAAAAAAACTGCAACACAAATAATATCAGCATACCGGCAATCATCAGCAAAACATAATTACCTACCTGTCCACTCTGCAACAAACGCAATTGTCGACTGCCATACTGCACGCCCTTGCCAACACCGTTAACAAGCCAATCGATACCTGATTTCTCAACTACATTATCCAAAAATTTACTAAACGCATTCAATGGCTTTACAACAATAGCATCGTACAATTCATCAACATACCATTTATTAGCAAGCACTTTCCCGAAGCCTTCTGCTTCCTGTAAATCTGGTTTCTTGCTGAACCGGGTAACTGCAACAGCAATAGCAATGGCGGCAAGTCCAACAGAAACACTCATCAGCATATAATCTGTTCTGTGATCTGCTATATGTTCTACCCGGTGCTTATATGATTCTGCAAAAATGGGAGAAAGAAATTGCTCAAGCCAGTGCCCATTTTTCATAAACACATCCGGTATACCAATCCAACCACCAACCACTGCCAGGATGGCTAGTATCACAAGTGGAATGGTCATAGCTGCCGGGCTTTCATGCAGATGATGTTCCTGATCATGTGTACCCCTGAATTTTCCAAGAAAAGTTGTGGCATACAAACGGAACATATAAAAAGCGGTCATACCGGCGGTGAGCACACCAATCAACCAATATATTTTATTGCTTTCGTAGGCAGCAGCTAAAATTTCATCTTTAGAAAAGAAACCGCTGAACGGCGGAATACCCGCAATGGCAATACAACCCAACAGGAAGGTAATATGTGTAACCGGTAAATATTTTTTTAATCCGCCCATATTGCGGATGTCCTGTTCATGATGCATGGCATGAATAACAGAACCGGCGCCGAGGAATAATAATGCTTTAAAAAACGCATGCGTCATTACGTGGAAAACGGCACCCGTGTAAGCGCCTACACCCAAACCAAGAAACATATAACCCAGCTGACTAACTGTAGAATAAGCCAGCACTTTTTTGATATCGTTTTGTTTTAAAGCAATCGTTGCTGTCAATACCGCAGTTGCCAAACCGATGATGGCTACTACAGATTGAGAAACGGGGGCCAGCGTGTACAATATATTGCTCCGGGCAATCATATAAATACCAGCCGTAACCATGGTGGCAGCATGTATCAGTGCAGATACCGGCGTGGGCCCGGCCATCGCATCCGGCAACCAGGTGTACAAAGGAATCTGCGCGCTTTTACCGGTAGCGCCAACAAATAATAATAATGTTATAATAGTAATAGTAGGAACCGACATTTGCCTGTGTGCAGCGTAAGAAAATACTTCGCTGTAGTTTACAGTGCCAACTGTAGCCAGTAAATAAAATATTGCTATCAGGAAGCCAAGATCGCCAATGCGGTTCATGATGAAAGCCTTGCTGGCAGCTTTGTTGTAATCATTGTTCTTAAACCAGAACCCGATTAATAAATAAGAACAAAGCCCAACACCTTCCCATCCAATAAACATAATAACATAATTGGCGCCCAGCACCAGGAGCAACATAGAAAATATAAAAAGGTTGAGGTAAGAAAAATACCGCGCAAAATGCTGGTTCTCTTCCCCGTTCATATAAGCCGTGGAATACAAATGGATAAGAAACCCAATTCCCGTTATGATAAGTAAAAATATCGACGATAATTGATCTACCTGGAATGCAAAAGGTATATGAATCTGACCGAAACTGATAAAGTCAAACAGCTCTGTTACCCCGGTATTGCCTGCTTTAACATCAAAGAAAATGACTACACTAACAATGAACGATGCAAGTATTGCGCCGCTTCCAATAAAGCCGGTAGCAGGTTTGGATAATTGTTTACGCAGCAGACCGTTGATGAGAAAACCCAGCAGCGGAAATAATGGAACTAAAAAAACTAATTTATCCATATTGATTAATCGAATGTCTGTATACCCGTTACTTAATACCAGGTTTAATGTTTCAGCCTGTTTAAGAAATTAATATCTACGGAATGCGTATTTCTGTACATCATTACGATGATCGCCAGTCCAACACTTACTTCTGCCGCAGCGACTACCATGATAAAAAAAACAAATAACTGTCCGTCAATTCCATCCATTCCATTCCTGCTAAAATTGATTGCATAATGCATTTTAGAAAATGCTACCAGCAGCAGGTTAACTGCATTCAGCATTAATTCTATACACATAAAAACGATAATTGCATTGCGGCGTGTAAGCACACCTATTACGCCGATGCAAAACAGCGCAATGGCAACGAATATGTAATAATTTATTGGCATATCTTTTAGCTTTTAGCTTTTAGCCTTCTATTTTAAGAACATTAAAAATTATCAGGAACCCTAACAGCGTATAGCTAAAAGCTACCAGCTGCTCTCTCACTCTTTCTTTCCTATCACCACCGCACCTACCATGGCACTTAAAAACAACACACTGCTTATTTCAAAAGGCACAACATATTGTTGAAATAATGTCATGCCAAGTGTTTTAATCAGCCCAATCTCACCTTCTGTGGTGTTTACCATTTGCTTTTTAATGGAGGCATCTTTTAGTGCTGCTACGAGTACCAGGAACAAACACATGCCTGCAAGAAAACCGGCAAAGCGAAGTACTTTATTTTTTTGCAGGTTCATATCTGCACTGAGGTTCATCAACATAATCACAAAAAGGAACAATACCATAATAGCCCCTGCGTAAACAATAATATTTACGATGGCAAGAAACTGTGCATTCAGCAAAACATAATGCCCGGAGATGGCAAAGAATGCAACAATTAAAAACAATACACTATAAACAGGATTCTTACTCAGCACAACCATTAATGCGCTACCCAGGGCAAGTGCTGTTAATAACCAGAATAATATTTGTATAATTCCCATTGTTAGTTCGTTAAGCCATTAGCTACAAGCCAGAAATCTCATTAAAAAGATTTGTTTTTATTTTTATTAACTTACTTCGCCCGTGTCAACTATTTCCTTCCCAAAGTTTCGGGACCTGATTCCTTACTTCACCTTCACTCTTCCACCCGCTGCTTTTGCATATAATTCAGGCTCTTTAATTGGATCAGGTATTAATAAATCCGGTTTGCCATAAATAAATGTTTGGCGCTGAAAATTTGCCGGGGCAAAAGTTTCTGTCAGGTAAATAGCATCTTTCGGACAAGCCTCTTCGCACAAACCACAAAATATACACCGCAACATATTAATTTCATATTTCGCAGCATATTTTTCTTCCCGGTATAAATGCTCTTCACCTTTTTTACGCTCTGCACCTTCCATCGTGATAGCTTCTGCCGGACAAGCGACAGCACACAATCCGCAGGCGGTGCATCTTTCACGGCCTTCTTCATCGCGGTTTAAAATATGCAAGCCCCTGAACACCGGGCTGAATGCGCGTTTTTGCTCAGGATATTTTATGGTGACTTTTCTTTTAAAAATATGCTTAAAGGTGATGATCATGCCTTTAAAAATATTCCACAGGTAAAGCCTTTCCAGCCATGTCATCGGCTTGCGCTCTACTGGTTTCACCCTGTTTGTTAATGCCTGCATGATTTATTCCTCCTCATTTATAAAGGTTCGCAAAAATATTTTTATCAACCCAACCTACCAATTTAATCTTTCAGTATTAATAATTGCTGGTGAAAACAAGAACAATGGCGATAATTTTATTTTCTCTGTTATTAAAAATGCCAGTGATTTTGTTTTAATAAAATCAGTCCGCCAGTTATTACCATATTCACCAATGCCAGTGGTATTAAGCTTTTCCAACCAAGGTTCATCAGCTGATCATAACGGAAACGCGGAATCGTCCAGCGTACCCACATGAACAAAAATATAAAGCCCGCTATTTTAGCAAACAAACAAATAAATTGCAAAATAGGTACCCAATTACCAATGTGCTGGGCAAGTGCTGTGTCATTAACAAATGGAATATCATAACCCCCAAAAAACAACGTGGCCATGATGGCACTGCTGATGAACATGTTTATGTATTCAGCAAATAAATAAAACCCAAGTTTCATGGACGAATATTCCTGGTGGTAACCAAAATTCAGTTCATTTTCTGCTTCGGGTAAATCGAAAGGTGTACGGTTTGTTTCTGCGAAGGCGCACACAATGAATATTAAAAAACCCAGTGGCTGATAAAATACATTCCATACCCCGCGCTGCACTTGTTGCTGAACAATTTCACCCAATCTTAGTGAACCGGTAAGCATTAATAATGCAATCAGTGACAACCCCATGGCCAGCTCATAAGAAATCATTTGCGAAGCGCCACGCAAAGCGGCCAGTAAGGAAAATTTATTATTAGACGACCATCCCCCAATCATAATGCCATACACACCCAGGCTAATAACACCAAAAATATAAAGAATACCAATATTGATGTCTG
This sequence comes from Bacteroidota bacterium, assembly GCA_040004415.1. Taxonomy (GTDB): domain Bacteria; phylum Bacteroidota; class Bacteroidia; order Chitinophagales; family Chitinophagaceae; genus JACMLD01. The sequence goes on from JBDUAY010000027.1 coordinate 13,773, forward strand.
CTATCTGCAACGTAACCAACCTGTCGATACCAAGCGCTTTAAAGTGAAAAGTACCTCCCCACGGAATAACTGCGCTGGTCATCATTGCAGTCATCATTGCTAAGCATGGACCCAGTATGAATAAAAATTTATTGGAGGTATTGGGAATAATTTCTTCTTTCATGAAAAGTTTCAATCCATCTGCCAGCGGTTGAAACATACCAAACGGACCGGCCCGATCGGGACCGATGCGATCTTGTATAAATGCAGCTATTTTACGTTCGGCATACGTTTCATACATCGCAATCACCAGTGACACCGAAACAATTATTACCACCAGAGTTAATTTCTCTCCCAATAATCCCCAGTCTAATGCAAGTAGTATCATTTATTCAAAATCTTTTAAAGCGTTTCTTTCCAAATCAATCATTCCGGTTTGTTAAAATCATCACTGTGAGCAGGCCCTTCAATCTGGCTTAAATGAACGCTGGGCTTATTTACTTCACTCACACTGTGTATGTCCATCAATAATTTCGGACTGCGGCCATGCAATACTTTTACAATGGTTTCATTGGGTTTCTGTGCCCCTTCATAATGACCCTGTGATATAACTGAATGCCGGCTAACATGTGCTGGCCCTTCAATTATCCAGTCGGCCGTATCTTTCTTTTCAAACCGGCACTCGTTGCAGATCCAGTCTGTTACTTCGCCCCATTCATCTTTGCGGCCAGTAACACGAAATACTTCTTTACCCCGTAGCCATAACTGTACTTTGCCTTTACATGTAGGGCAATTACGGTGCGCGTTAACCGGTTTGGTGAACCATACACGATTTTTGAACCGAAATGTTTTATCTGTTAGGGCACCTACCGGGCACACATCAATTACATTTCCTATAAAATCATGATCGAGTGATTTGTGAATGTAGGTGGCTATCTCGGCATGATCGCCACGATCCAAAATCCCGTGTTCCCTTTTATTGGTTAGTTGATCTGCTACGTATAGGCAACGGAAACACATAATGCAGCGCGTCATGTGTAACTGGATATACGGACCCAGATCATGCTTCTCGAAAGTTCTTCGTTGAAATTCATACCGTGTACCTTCTTTACCGTGGTTGTAGCTGAGGTTTTGCAAATCACATTCGCCGGCCTGGTCACAGATGGGGCAATCCAGCGGGTGGTTAATTAGTAGAAATTCTACCACACCATTTCTTGCATCAATAACTTTATCGCTGGTGATATTTTTTACAATCATGCCATCCATAACATTGGTGCGGCAACTGGCCACCAGTTTCGGCATTGGGCGGGGATCTGCGGTTGACCCGGCAGCCACTTCCACCAGGCAGGTACGGCACTTACCACCACTGCCCTGCAGTTTGCTATAATAGCACATGGCGGGCGGCGCTACTTCACCGCCTATCTGGCGGGCGGCATTTAATATAGAGGTGCCCGGGACTACTTCGATGGTAATATTATCGATGGTAACCTTAACCATTTTCGGTGCTTCTTTTTTTATTTCTTCAGCCATAAGTTTTATTTCTCGCAGCGGGCGCAAAGGAGCGACGCACGCAGCGATTTAATTTATACAGTTTTCAATTTCACAATTCCTGAATCTTATTTCCCGCAACAACACAAAGTAATAGCGGACGCAGCGATTATAGTTTATTCGCAACTCTTCTGATTCCATCTTTTAATAATACAACATTAAAATTGACCAATAGTCCAAGTTTAAGATTTGCTAATTTTAAATATGTCAAAACTTGTTTAAAGTGCAAATCTCCAAGTGCTTCAATGCTTTTAAACTCAAGAATTATTTTTTCATCTAATATTACATCTGCCCTGAACCCAAGTTCCAATTTTATTTCTTCATGAATCAATGGGATCGCCTGTTGTCTTTTAAATTCTATTCCTGTCTTAGTCCACTCGTGACAAAATATTTCTTCATAAACACTTTCAAATAATCCCGGTCCATATTGCCGATGCATCTTAAAACAAATGTCCAGGGCCGACGTGGCCAAGTCATTTTCATTCATATTTTATAAGATAAGGTTACATATACTTCTCTGCGACCGCCGCCCCGCCGCCGTCCGCTGCGTGAAACCACTAAGCCTGAACGGCTCTCGCATCCGCGTAATGCGCCAATCCATAATTTCTTTTCTGGCTTTCTTCCGGGTTCAGTACATGCCATTCAAACTCATCACGAAAATGCCTTATCGCAGCTGCTACCGGCCAGGCCGCTGCATCACCCAACGGACAAATCGTATTGCCTTCAATTTTGCGCTGAATATCCCACAACAAATCAATATCACTTATTTTGCCTTTACCGGTTTCAATGTTTTTTAAAATCTTTTCCATCCAACCCGTGCCTTCGCGGCAGGGTGAACATTGGCCGCAACTTTCATGGCGATAAAAACGCGCCAGTGTATACGTGTGGCGCACCACGCACTGGTCCTCATCAAACACTATAAAACCACCACTGCCCATCATTGAACCCGTTGCAAAACCGCCATCACTTAAACTTTCATAGGTCATCATACGCTGATCGCCCTTCGCCGTTTTAAACAATAGATTGGCTGGTAATATCGGAACAGATGAACCACCGGGTATACAGGCTTTTAATTTTTTCCCATTGGGAATGCCACCACAATATTCATCGCTATACACAAATTCCTCCACGGAAATGGTCATGTCTATTTCATACACGCCGGGCTTATTAATATTGCCACAGGCAGAAATCAATTTAGTACCGGTAGACTTGCCCACGCCAATTTTTGCATATTCTTCCCCGCCTAAATTAATGATAGGAACGATCGCCGCCAATGTCTCCACGTTGTTTACCACCGTTGGACGATCCCACACACCTTTTACCGCAGGAAATGGTGGTTTAATTCTTGGATTACCACGTTTGCCTTCGAGTGATTCCAGCAAGGCTGTTTCTTCTCCGCAGATATACGCGCCTGCACCCTGCTGCACATAAATTTCGCAATCGAAACCAGTTCCTAAAATATTTTTGCCGAGGAAGCCGTTGTTCTTTGCTTCTTCGATAGCTTGTTCAAGGATATCAACTATCCACGCATACTCGCCGCGTATATAGATGTACGTTACATTACTTCCCAATGCAAAAGAACTTACAATCAATCCTTCAATTAACAGGTGCGGAATAAATTCCATCAGGTACCTGTCTTTAAAAGTACCGGGCTCGCTTTCATCTGCATTGCACACCAGGTGACGCGGAACGCCTTCTGGTTTGGCAATAAAGCTCCATTTCATGCCAGTCGGAAAACCGGCACCACCACGGCCACGCAATCCGCTTTTCTTCACTTCTTCCACTACATCAGCAGGTGCCATCTTACATGCTTTCTCCACCGATGCGTAGCCACCATTCTTCCGGTAAACGTCGTAAAAACGAATGCCTTCAATATTTACTTTGTCTATTAATACTTTTCTTCCCATGTCCTTTTAGCTTTTAGCTGTTAGCTGTTAGCCATTAGCCAATTCATATTCTTATTTAGACTCTTTTACTTAAGATCCTTTTTGGACCAGGCTTTATCGCTTCTTTCATCATCGTTGCGTCGCACACTTTTACTTTTTCCGCTTTATTCAGCCCTGCACATGCAACCCGCTGTATCAATAAAATCCGCCTGTTATTTCCGCCTGATTAACCCCTCAACTTTTCAACCAGTTAACTTTTTCTAGTGCTGAGGATTATTCTCATAGTTAAACATCCAGCTTACGCCAAATTTATCTGTCAGCATGCCAAACGTGGCGCCCCAAAACTGATCCTGCAAGGGCATTACTATTTTTCCGCCTGCTGCTAATGTAGCAAAAACCGTTTCCATCTGCAATTTGTCCGGCATTTCGACACTGAGTTGTATATTACCATTCGTATGTACGGCATTACCTTTAAACGTATCAGAAATCATGAGCAGATTATCACCAAATAATAACCTCGAATGAATTACCTTTTGTTTATAGTCGTCGTCTACGGGCATCGGGCTGTCTCCGTACCTGTTCAGGCTTACAATTTCTCCGCCCAAAATCTCCTTATAAAAATTCAATGCTTCTTCCGCATTACCGGCAAAATGGATATAAGGCGTTAATTTCATACAGCAAATTTTATATATATGCTCTACCTGTTTTATTTGTTAAGGCTGTTCCGGGTGATCGGTTGTTTTATTGGCAAACCATTTCGGCTTAATTGTATATATAAACAACTGCAGCGCACATGAAACAAAGATCGCCCCGGTAATCCATCGCAGCACAACGGTGGCCTTTTCCGAACCGGCAAAAGAAGACCAGAGGCCCAAAATGATTATCCCTGCCAGGTGCACAAGAATGATAGTTTTAAAGTTGGCTCTGTATTTCATAATTAATTATTCACTGCTGCGTTCTTCCTGCATTCCTCAATAATCGCATCCACTTTTACTTTCGTCAAATGCTCCCGGTAAGTTTTGCCCAACTGCATCATAGGTGCATAACCACACGCACCCAAACACTCGACCGTTTTCAATGAAAAAAGTCCGTCCGCAGTTGTTTCACCAGGTTTAATAGATAACGTATCGCTAATGTATTTTATAATTTCGTCGCTGCCATTAATCATGCACGGACCGGTCTGGCAAACTTCAAACATGAATTTGCCAACAGGCTTCAGGTTATACATGCTGTAAAAAGTAGCTACTTCATACACTTCTATCGGTTCAATATGTAACAATGACGCAACATAATCCATTGTATCTGCACTCAGCCATCCGCCAAATGTTTCCTGCGCCATGTGAAGCAAAGGCAACAACGCACTCTTCTGCTTTCCTTCCGGGTAACGCGCAATGATCTTGCTGACTTCCTTTAATTTATCTTCTGAAAAAACAACACTCATTTATTTATTCTTTCTTTTTAAATTTTTTAGGGCAGGGACAGGCCCAGGCCCTGCAATTTCCACATTCTTTACATTTTCATCCGCCCGGCAAGCCATACTTCTGGCATTCGTCACATTATTTAAGAATCCATTTCGCCTGCAATACAGTTCAAACTGCTCATCGTCATAATGGCATCACTTAACATAGCACCTTTTGTTAACTCGCTGTACGCCTGGTAATAAATAAAACAGGGTCTTCTGAAATGTAAACGGTAAGGCGTGCGGCCACCATCGCTGATCAGATAAAAGCCTAGTTCACCATTGCCGCCTTCCACACTCTGGTATACTTCACCAGAAGGTATTTCTGTCTCACCCATAATAATTTTGAAATGCCAGATCAACGCTTCCATCTTGGTGTACACATCTTTCTTTTCCGGCAAATAATATTCTGGTACGTCTGCATGATATATCTCCGCTTCCGCACCGGTAAACGCCTGTACTTTGCGGTATGCCTGCTCTATAATGCTCAGCGATTGACGCATTTCTTCATTGCGCACCAAAAAACGATCGTAATTATCACCTGTACTGCCCACTGGCACTGTAAATTGAAAATCTTCGTAACTACTGTAGGGCGAATGTATCCGAACATCGTAATCGACACCTGCTGCACGCAGGTTCGGACCCGTAAATCCATAATTCAACGCACGCTCTGCACCAATAGCCCCCGTACCCTGTGTGCGTTCCATGAAAATACGATTGCGTGTAAACAGGTTTTCAAATTCTGTTAATACAGCGGGATATTCATCCAGAAATTTCTCAAGTTTAGTGAACGCAGTATTGGTAAAGTTCCTTTCAAAACCACCTATGCGGCCAATATTGGTGGTAAGCCTGGAGCCACATACCTCTTCGTATATTTCATAAATCAGCTCACGGTATTGCATCACATACAAAAATCCTGTGTAAGCGCCGCTATCCACACCAACAATAGAATTACAAATCAGGTGATCAGAAATTCTTGCCAGCTCCATAATAATAATGCGCAAATAGTCTACGCGCTTAGGCGTTTTCACCTTTAAGAGTTTCTCGCAGGTGATATGCCAGCCCATATTATTGATGGGTGACGAACAGTAGTTCATCCGGTCTGTAATTGTTGTAATTTGATAGAGTGGGCGGCGTTCAGCCAGCTTTTCAAAAGCCCGGTGTATATAACCAATGGTTTGTTCTGCCGATACAATTCTTTCGCCATCCAGTTCCAGTATATTTTGCATTACACCGTGCGTTGCAGGGTGCGTAGGTCCCAGGTTCAGCGTAGTGGTCTGCTTTTCAATAGAACCTTCGGGCAATTTTACATGATGGTGTGCTATTTCAGGCATTCTCTTTAATTGCTGATTTAGTGATTTTGAGATTACTGGATCCAGTAATTCAAAATTCAATATTTAAAATTCAAAATAATGACCATTACCTTCCAAACATGGCATCATCTTTATCTATCCTGGTACCATCTTCCAACGGAAATTCTTTTCTCATTGGAAAATAATCCATCTCATCTACATTCAAAATTCGTTTCAGGTTAGGGTGACCGATAAAGTTTACGCCAAAAAAATCGTATGTCTCACGTTCCATCCAGTTGGCCGCAGAATATAAGTTGGTGGCAGTAAAAATATCGGGGGTAGTAATATCTGTAAATACTTTAAACCGGATGCGGATATTATCATGCAGGTTGTGCAAATGATAAACAATGGCCAGTTCCCGGCCTTTTTGATCGGGGTAATGAACCGCACACAAAGTGGTTAAAAATTGAAAATGCAGTTCTGCATCATCATATAAAAATTGCAGCAATTTCAGGTTTAAATCTTTGGGCGCTTCAAAAGTCAGCATGCCATACGGCTCCTCAAAATTGGTTAACTGATCACCAAATTTCGCTATTACTTTTTCTTTTATTATTTCGTTGGTTAACGCCATTTTGAGGTGTTAGCTTTTAGCCTTTAGCTTTTTAGCCAAAAACAAAAAGATTTTTTAATTGATAGCTGCTAACCGCTATCGGCTAACAGCTAAAAGCTTTTCTTTTACTAATGGCTAATAGCTTATTGTATTCCGTAACTCGCCATTAATTGTGTGTACTGTTCGCCATTTCTTCTCCGGATGCTTTCTTTACCCACCAGCTCCTGTATTTTCATAAATCCATCCAGCACAGCTTCGGGCCGGGGCGGGCAACCAGGAATATATACATCTACCGGAATGATTTGATCGATTCCCTGCAATACGCTGTACGTATCAAAAATGCCACCTGAAGAAGCACAGGCACCCATGCTGAGTACCCATCTTGGTTCGGCCATTTGCAAATAAACCTGGCGCAGTACCGGGCCCATTTTTTTAGCGATGGTACCCATGACCATCAACAGATCGCACTGACGGGGAGAAAATCCTACCCTTTCTGCACCAAACCTGGCCAAATCGTAATGAGAACCCATGGTAGCCATGAATTCTATTCCGCAGCAGGAGGTAGCAAAAGGTAAGGGCCAGATAGAATTTTTTCTCGCCAAACCCACAACATCGCTCAGTTTGGTGGTAAAAAAGCCATCTCCATTAACCCCTTCCGGCGCACCTACTACCTGGATAGGTTTACCGCCTTCATTTTTCACATTATATTGTACCGGACGAGACATAGTTAATTATTTATTGTATGAAACATTCAGCCATTACCAATAACAAATTCTTATATCGAAAGTTTCATCCTTTTTATTATAAATTTCCACATCAGCATTCTAACGGCCAGGCCATTCGGGTGGGCATTTTCACATTGTATTCTAATCTTCCCAGTTCAGGGCGCCCTTTTTAATGATGTAATAAAATCCTGCTAAAAAGCAAGCTACAAACATCAGTACTGCACCAAAACCGGCCCATCCCAGTTGTCTGAAATTAACCGCATAAGGATAGAAAAAAATCACTTCTACATCAAATAAAACAAATAATATGGCAACCAGGAAGTATTTAATGGCCATGGGCTGACGGGCGTCTCCGTGACTTTCAATGCCACTGGCAAAATTCTCAAGCTTATCAGACGTTTTACGTTTAGGGCCAATCCAGTGCGTGATGCCCATCATGGCACCGATGAAAATGACCGCAAAAATTAGTTGTATGACGATAGGAAGGTAGCTAACAGCGCTGTTGACATCAGTTATCGGAACATTGGCTTGAAGTAAGAACAATGGAATCATTTCAGAAGATGGATTGCTAAGCAGCAAAAATAAGGCAGCATCGCCAAATTCCCGCTTCCGTAAATGAAATTCCTGAAATTAAAAATCCTCCGCTGTTTGACGGAGGATTTTTAATCAATCTATTGCTATTTTTTATTTTCTATCGCTACTTCGCACCTTTTTTAGGCTTGGCAGGCGTTGCCGGGCGCGCTGGTGCTTTTGGAGGTGGAGCAGTAAGTATTTTAATAAACTTCTCCGCCTGTTCGGCAGAAGAACTTGCCGGCTGATCAACATTGACAACTTGCTTAAGGTAATCAACGGCAGCATCCTTATCTTTCTTTACATCATTTGAATAGGATGCCATATAAAATAAAGCGCCAATTATTTGAGCTTTATACTTTACGGAATCTGTTTTTTTAGCTACCTCAATTAATTTCAGATAATCGGGCACCGCTTTACCTTCCGCCATTGTAGTATCTAATGCTGCGGCAGATTTTGCACCCCACAGGTATCCGAATATTTCATCGGGATATAATTGTTTGTATTTACCAAAAATGGAAAGAGAAGAGTCATAGTTTTCTGCCTGGTAATACGCAAATCCATAATTATACAAATCACTTTTATTTGCTTTTGGATCTGTATAATAGATCATGCCCAACCATTTAGCCTGTTCTGCTCTATTGTTCATTTTCTTGGCGAGCGCTGCGGCATCCCCCATTAATTTCAATTTATCCTGCATTACAGTATCCATTTCCACTGCCTTCGCATAACTATTAAATGTAGCCGTATCATTTCCCGGAAATTTAGATAGCAGTTGTGCACGAAAAGAATAATCCGCTGGCACAAAACCTTCCGGCTTTTGTTTGGCAAAAAAATCTTCCAGCGATTTTTTTGCGTTTACAGAATCACCCGTTGCATCATAAGAATAAGCCATCAGGCGGTAATAACGGGGGTCTGCAATGGCACCTTGTGCGCTTAGCTTTGCCTGTGATTTTGAGATGGCTTCCGCATATTTTTTTGCGGCAAAATCATTACCAATCTTATCATATTCATCGCTTGGTTTAGGATCTGTTACCGTAAGATATTTATCAAAATAGGTAATGGCCTTGTCTACATCGCTGTGATAGTAATAATAGTAATATAACTCATAGTAAGCAGGCGCATAATTGGGATCGAGCTGAATGGCTTCTTCAAATGCGGGTAGAAAGGCCTCTTTATTGTTTTGGGTAAGATAAATTTTACCAATTTTATATTTTGCTTCCGCATATTTTGGATCCACGGTCAACGCTTTTCCATAAGAAGTAACGGCGCCACCACCGTCTACCATTTTGCGATAGGCATCTCCCATTACTGAATACGTATATGGATTCTTAAAATTTTTGATTTGCGTAGCCAGGTTTAATTTCTCAATAGCATAATTCGGATCGCCGGTCTTTGTATTTACATCTGCATTGGCAAGTCCGATTGCATTGAGTACATCGATGTCTTTTGCCTTGCTTAAACTGATCGCCGTTTCAAAACGCTGTTTGGCATCATTGGTTTTACCTTCCAGCAATTCTATATGGCCTACACCAACCAGTAACAATGGCGCGCTGCCGTTTGTACCCAATGCTTTTTGGTATAAATTTTTAGCCATATCCTGTTTTCCCGCAAGATCAGGGTTAGCAAGATAAGTTTGACCGAGCCAATACACCGCAGCAATATCATTCGGGTTGGCTGCCAATGCTTTTTCAAATTGATCCTGGGCGCTTTTATAACGCTGATAATACAAAAACTTCTTACCCTGGTCAACACTTTGAGCCAACAAAGCACCGGCGCTTACCGCTATTGCTATCAGGCTGAATATAATTTTCTTCATTGCTGATTCCTTTTGTTTTTTTAGTTGTGTGCTTGTAAATGT
>JBDUAY010000301.1:0-7139 GCA_040004415.1 Bacteroidota bacterium
CTTTTGTAAACAACAAAATGGGTGCTTTTTGTATGCAAGCAATTTCAGCGTGGGTGTCAATATTTTTTTTGAAATAAATAAACGGCTGGCTGCGTTGATGCAACCGCACACTGATTACAATGTGCGCATGGAGGAAATTCATCATACGCAGAAGAAGGATGCACCCAGCGGTACGGCTGTTACGCTGGCGGAACAAGTGCTGGAGAATATCGATCGTAAAAGCAAATGGGTGAACAATGAAAGCGGCGATCCGCATGAACTGGCTATCGTCAGTAAACGGATAGATCCTGCGCCTGGAACGCACTCCGTTAGTTATGAATCCGCGATAGATACGATTAAAATTATTCATACTGCACACAACCGGACGGGGTTTGCCACCGGGGCGGTGCTGGCAGCTGCGTTTGTGAAGGGGAAAAAAGGTATTTTTAGTATGAAAGATGTATTGGGTTTGTAATCGCGCAGGAACAAGCAGTAACAATACTGCATCACCGGGTATAGTAAAAAATAAAACGAATGCTTTCTAAAAAAAGTCAATATGCATTTAAAGCGCTGATGTACCTGGCCCAGAATACTGACAAGGGACCTGTACTGATCGCGGAGATTGCAAGAAAGAAAAAGATACCGCTTAAGTTCCTGGAAAATATTTTACTGGAACTGAAAAAAGCAGGTGTGCTGGAAAGCAAAAAAGGAAAAGGCGGCGGCTATTATTTTGCCGTGCCGCCTTCGCAGGTGCCCATGGCGAAAATTATGCGGTTGCTCGACGGGCCGATTGCATTGCTGCCCTGCGTGAGCCTCAATTTTTATGAACGATGTAAAAACTGCGATGAAAAAAGTTGCGGCCTGCACGATATGATGGTACATGTAAGAGACGCTACTTTGAAAGTGCTGGAGAAAAGAACAATGGCGGATATCGCCCGGAAATAGCTTCGGCCTGTATGCTATAGGCTTTTAATTGTTAGCAAAGCGTTAGCTGGTAAATTTACATATTACCTGCGTGGAAAAATATAAAACCCTTGCAGCACATGGAACTTTATTAACCACAACCTATACCTGGGGCCATGGCTAAAAACGAACAGCTAAAGGCTGGCAGGGATTAACTTGTTCTTACAAATAACTTAACCACCAATGACTATGCGTACTCTTGTAGCGGTTGTATTTTTTACACAACGGATACATGGCCAGTACAACAAAAATCCATATTAAATATACAATCCATAAGGGATAGCCAAACTGTGCCGGCCTGAACCCCAAAGGAGATTGCGCACTAAATGCTTCACTCATAGAATGGCCGGAAGCGAAAAATAATATGACGCAAATAATATGGATAAGAAAGAAATGTAAAACAAAATAAAACAATGGCACGCGGCCATAAACAGTAACAAAACGTGTTAGCTTATTTTGAATATTTTCAACCAATGCAAGTGTAATCAATGACGGCCCCAGTGTCATAGAGCTAAAAATAAGTGAAGGCGGATACTTGTTTGCATTCATAAAAGATAAGAAGCTGGTAATGTTGTTTTTTTGTATTGTCCAGGGGAAAGGATCTCCATATACATTTATAAACCGCAATGCAATAAATAAACTGATTAACCCGAAACCAGTACGCAATAAGATTTTTCTTCTAAACAATGGATCTATCGCTGGCGTAAATAATTTTCCGCAGCAATAACCTAAAATCATTATCCCGGTCCACGGTAAAAAAGAATATCCAACAAGTATGATGTGAGAAGCATTCAGCGGTATAACTGTATTTCTGCCGTGGATAATTCCCCACAGAATATTTAATTTCCCCATCCTGGCAGCTTCGGGATAATCGAGGAGATTATGCAAGAAAAAAATCATCAATCCGATTGCAAATAAAGCACGGAACGGAAGATGAATAAGTAATGCCAGTAAAACCATGCTGATACCAATAGCCCAAATCACTTCAAAGAAAATTAAATTATACAGTGGGTTAAAAGTAAGTGCCATCGTCATAACAATAATTTCCACTGCAATAAGCCATACGCCGCGCTTCAACAAAAAATTACTCAACTGTGCAGTTGTTTTTTTCTGTCCGTGTAAGAATGCCGCCGTGCCGGAGAGAAATACAAATGTGGGTGCGCAAAAATGTGTAATCCAGCGGGTGAAAAATAAAACAGGCCAGGTGGTTGCCATATTAGTAGGCTGGTCCGTCACCGCTGTAACGTGGAAAAAATCGCGGGTGTGATCCAGTGCCATAATAACCATAACGATGCCACGTAAAACATCAACCGACTGTATGCGTTGCCTTGTTAGTTGTTGGTTACTCATTGCAGAATGATTTCATTGATCGCCCTTCAAGTTAAAAATAATTTGTGGTTAAATTAACCGTAGCACAATCTTTTTTGTAGCAAAACTCCTAACAAAATTTTAGCGTATATAAAATTATGATGTCGTGTGCCGGACAAGATATTCGTTTGAGCAGATCTATATTTGGTTTACAATCGGGTTCAATGAGAAAATATCTGATATCAATATTGTTATTATTTGCGGCTATTGTCATTCATGCACAACAAACAAGCTTGCCGGCCATTAACCGGTTTGCAGATATTACAGGAACAGTTGGCCAGTCGCAGGGCACTATAGCGGCCGCTTATGTTTATAACTGGCGCATCGGTAAAAAGAAAAAATGGGAAGCCGGATTGGGTTTGCGCTATACCGGCTATTGGGGTGTTAAGAAAGATTTTACTACGGCACCAGGCAGGTTATCGAGATCTAATACGACGCCTTTCTTAACTGTATTTGCGGGACAAAAAACAGAAAATTGGGACACATTGACCGTACAACGCCCTTTTGTTAACTCGGTTAATCTTTCTGCAAATGCCAGCTATAATTTCAGTGCAAAATGGTCGGCGGGTTTTAATATTGATTTGATTGGGTTTACTTTTGGCAGAAATACCAGCGCTATTTTAACCAGCAATGGTATTACCAGGACGGAGTCTGTTGCAAAGCCTGCCTCATTTAATGTATTGCTTACAGGCGATAATGATTACGGTAGTCTCAATTCAGAATTCTTTCTGAAATATAAGCTGGCAGAAAGATGGAGTATAAAAGCCGTATACCAGTTTTATTTTGCTGAATATAAAACCAGCACTATACAACAGAGAGCACCCGATGGTACACTGGTGAACAGGTTCAGAAATAAAGTAAATGCATTTGGAACAGCTGTTGCCTATCATTTTAAATAGAAGACTATGATAAAACCCATTCGATGTGCCCTGCTTCTATTGATTGTTTGTGCTTCCTGTACAAAATCAAATGAAACCTCTGTTACACCGCTCAATGAAACGGTTGCGGGCAACGATACAACAGCTGTTAAAAAAGTAATGGGCGCATTTGTAAACGGAACGTATGGCACCGTATCAGGAACGGTGTCAATATATTTACAAAGTGGAAAATATACACTGGCCCTGGAAAACGTAGCTATCTCAAACGGGCCTGATCTCCATGTGTATCTGTCAAAAGAAATACAGCCCGTTAATTTTATTGATTTGGGGAAACTTAAATCAGTTGCCGGTAACCAGGTGTATGATGTCGCCAACATGCCCGATTTCGCAGCCTATAAATACGCATTGATTCATTGTCAGCAATACAACCATTTATTTGGAAGCGCTGAATTAAAATAACTAAGTATGAAAAAGACATTCATTGCATTGCCGTTTATTATTTTTTTTCTCATGGTGTTTGTTTCATTTGGATTTAACCACCCTTCAAAAAAGAAAGTGAACAACGCTCATCCCAAAAAAGGATTTGCCGTAATTGAATTGTTTACCTCGGAAGGGTGTTCAAGCTGTCCACCCGCGGATGAAGCGGTGGCGGACCTGGCCAAAGAATATCCTTCCAATGTTTATGTGCTGGGGTTTCATGTAGATTACTGGAACTACCTGGGCTGGAAAGATGAATTTAGCACGGCAGATTATTCAGCCCGGCAACGGGATTATGCGGATGTTCTGCACTTAAGCAGTGTTTATACACCGCAGGTAATTGTAAATGGCCAAACTGAGTTCACTGGTTCAGATAAAAGAAAATTATATGCTACTGTTGAACAGGCGTTAACCAGCGATAATAGTATGGCCATTGATTTAACCGCTAAAGCATCCGGCGTAAAAGAAGTACAGGTTTCTTACAAAATAAATACAGATAATAAAAGCATACTCCGCATTGCATTGATTCAATTACAAACAACCAGCGCCGTTAAAAGAGGAGAAAACAAAGGAAAGTTATTGCATCATATTGATGTGGTGCGCAACTTTAAAACAGTAACAGGTAATGCTGGCGCAATAAGTATTGCACTTCCTGAAGGACTGACTGCGAAAGATTGTAAGATAATTGCGTTTGTTCAGAATAAAACCGATATGCATGTTACGGCCGCCAATGAATGCCGCATACAGGAATAATGTGAAAATGTGCCGAACGTGAAAAATCTTTTGATGCGGTTTTTTCTAACGCATTTGCGCAGTCATCTAATTTCCTCATTTTGTATTTCGGACATTTTTCACAATGCCAAAAGGCTGCAGCCGCGCAGATCAGAATTATCGGTTCTTCCGATTACTTCAAAGCCATTGTTGGGTTGTAGCTTTCCGGCGTCATCGGTAGCAATAAAAGAACAGGAATCTATATTGGCAAGATCTATTACATTAATAATTCCATTACCTGAACCGGCAATGCGCAACGGATCATCGTCTTCACGCAATAAAATTTTCATCCACGGCGGACAATAAAAAATGCCGTTGCCATCAGAATAGGCTTGTGAGAGTAATTCCGTCATTCCATATTCTGAATGAATAGATGGAACGCCGAGTTGTGCGGTTAAGAAATCGTGTACCTGTTGCCGGGTCCATTCTTCGCGACGGCCTTTCATGCCACCTGTTTCCATTATAATAGTATGTTTTAAATTCATTTGATAAACCTCCGCAAAGTCGAGCAAGGCAAACGTTACACCAATTAACAAAGTTTTTTGTTTTCGTTTTTCCAATGCCTCCAGGGTATTAAATAGTTTTTCGTGCTCATACAGGTAAAAACCACTTTCCGCATGGTTGCTTTGCTTAATCAATTCATCAACCATCACCACCAGCGATGAATTGCTTCTTTCTAAATAAGAGGGCAGTAGTCCAATGATGCACCATTCGGCAACTGGTCCGTAAAATTGCCCGAAAGCCTGCATGAAACTTCGCTTATATAAATCCAGGCTTTTTACAAGATGCCGGCTATTGATGGTTTGCGTGGTACCGCTACTTTCAAAAATAGCTTCGGGTTCAAAATTTCCGGAGATAACGGCATGTGATTTGAAAAAGCGAATGGGTAAAAATGGTATATCTGCCAGTGCGTTCACTTTTTCTGGCGACTTACCAACTGCACTGGCGTACTGTGCGTATATAGTATTGCTGGTGTACTGGTAAACAAAGGCTTGCAGCGCAATTTCTTCAAAATTTGCAGGCGGCAGATTGAAAATTTTATCATTCCATTCACCTGATATGTTAGGTAATTCAACGGGCATCGTCTAAATTTGTTTATACATTTGATTATGAAGAAATTATTAATAACGGGTCTTGTATTGCTTGTCCTGGTTGCGTGCAGCAAAGATAAGTATCAAACTAAGCCGCAGATATCTTTAAAGTCTACCAGTTCTTCAGTAGTTCCTGCAAGCGGACAGCTTAATGTAACACTTTCCTACACCGACAAAGAAGGTGATATAAGTGACACCCTATATATTCTAAAGACGCGCCTGAACCAGACGGTTGTACCTACCTTACGCGATTCAATCAAATATAAAATACCAGATTTCCCTAACTATGATAAGGGCGAAATTGATATAGCGATGTCGTACCAGAATGACCTCGTATCTGCCGCAACACCACCGCCTATTGTTGGCAGTAATCCAACTCAGCCGCAGCCAGACACGCTCTTGATAAAATTCTGGATACATGATAAGGCCGGTCATGTAAGCGATACAGTTACCACCGGGAAGATTGTTGTTATACGTTAATATTCCTAATTTTATCTGCAATACATCTTCATGCTGAGAAGCATCTTCAATTTTTTTATATTCAGCAGTTTGTATATTGCATTGTGTGCAGTTATAATGGTTTATCAGCTGCATTTGCTTTTTCCCGACTTAGTAATATCCCCGGTACTATATATTTTTATTTTTTTCTCTACCGTTTGCAGCTACAATTTTCATTGGTACCTCACACGGCAATCTGTTACAGACTCCGAAAGATTGAAATGGGCTATAAAATATAAATGGCTTCATTTGATTTTATATTTTATTGGCCTCATTGGATCAGCCGTTTGTTTTTTTATGTTAAAGCAACATTGGTTCTGGATAGCACTGGGGGCTTTTGTTACTTTTCTTTATTCGGCCCCAAAAATTCCGCAGAAAATATTTATCGGCCTCCGTCGTATAGCCATTGGCAAAACAATTTTCCTTGCTTTTGTCTGGATGTACGTGACTACTTTATTGCCGTTGCTTATTTCGGACCAGGTCTGGCAGACGAATTTCACCCGGCTTGCCTGCAGCCGTTTCTTTTTAATTTATGCCATTTGCATTTTATTCGATTACCGCGACCGCGATGATGACAAAGCAGCGGGCATACGAAGCATGATAACCCGGTTCGATGAAAAAGGTGTCAATAATCTTTTTGCATGTTCAATGCTGCTGTTTTCTGTTTTTACGATCGCACTTTATGTAAGTGGTTTTACGTTAAGTGCAATTTCTTTGTTACTGGTACCAGGCGCCATTGTGGCTGCTTTGTACAACTATGCCAAAAAGAATTTTTCAGATTACCTTTATTATTTTGTGCTGGACGGGCTTATGATGTTGTCAGGGCTTCTGATGATTATCTTTCATATTTAAGTATTTTTGGCAACTTTGGCGAACAATAACCATCGTTACACAGGTACGCGAATGACGGGAATAAAATTATTTTTTTAAATTAATAATTATATGGCAAAAGCAGTTCGAAAGAAAAAATCAGTGATCACAGATACTTCGATGTCTTTTTTTAAAAATTATATTAACAATGCTTCGCCCGTTGGCTTTGAGAGCAGTGGACAAAAGCTCTGGCTGGAATACCTGAAGCCATATGTTGACACACAGTTTACAGATCCGTATGGTA
>JBDUAY010000302.1:0-7113 GCA_040004415.1 Bacteroidota bacterium
CTAACAGCTATTTTTTCTCCGGCAACCCAAAATCTGCTACCAGCGGATAGTGATCAGAATAATACAGCTTTGTTTTTTTGAACTGCAGTACTTCCAGTTTTTTATCGGCCAAAATATAATCAATACGAAGTGTGGGCGACAAGGATGCGAAACTCCGGCCTATGCCAAACCCGCTGCTAAGAAACGCATCATTGCAATCTCCTTTTATTTTGAAGTAGGTAAAAGAATTCGGCACATCGTTAAAATCTCCACATAAAATGGTTGGGTATGGGCTTTCATCCAATTCCCTCCTCACCAGTTCTGCCTGTTTGCTGCGTAAAAAATAAGCCAGCTTAAATTTTTTAAGAACGCCTTTGGATTTATCAACTGCACCATTATCGCCTTTGGCAATTGTTCTTATTACGCTGTAATCATTTCCATCAAAACGCAATGATTGCAAATGCGTAGCGAACACGCGGATGCGCTGCCCATTTACATCAATATCAGTGTGGATAAGGCTTTCAGCGGCCCGCAATGAATCCGGCCCCGAGTAACGCAGGCGTAGTGTATCAACCACAGGGTACTTTGAAAAAATAATAACGCCGTGTTCGTATACACCGTCCCATCTCCTGTGATCGCGCGCAAAAAAATGATAGGGATATTTTAGTACGTCTGTGAAGTAAGGAATGTTTTCATCAAACTCGCGTGGATTATTCGATTCCAAAAATTCTTCCATGCACAATACATCAGGGTTCATTTTTTGAATGAATTCAAGGATCGGTTTTCTAAAACTGCCACCTGGTCTTTTAGGGTTCATCTGGTCCATCCTGGAAACATTCCATTGCATTACACGAAGCGAATTTGCTGGTTTTGCTGTATTAAAAGACGCAAATAAATGAAGACCAAATAATACATGCACCTGCGGCCAGCCCAATGCCAGCACTGCAATAGAAAGAAATGCCCAGCGCGATTTAAAAAACCACCAGAAAAAGATAAATGCCAATAATGATAATACAATAAAGGGAAAGCCTATGCCCAATACGGCGATATACCAATACCGGCCGGGATTCAGAAAACTGGTGCAGCAAACCAACAAAAAAGCGATTACTGCAGCGATATTAATTACGATAAAAATCTTCTTTGAAAACTTTCTCAAAAGCCTGGTCATTGGCTAAAATTACAAATCATCTGTGGATGATGCACGCTTGAGAATATCTTTTTCTTCATCGGTCAGCAGGTGATAGCCTTCCATATTAATCTTATCAAGTATTTCGTCGATACGTTTTTGCGTCACATTAGGAATGCGCTTATAAGGATGGGATCCCTGTACTTTATAGAAGAATTCGTCTTTGGTATTGTTACTTTTTATTTTTTTATTGGGATTGAACAGGTTATTGAACCAGTCGAAAAAATTATTCATGCCGATGCTCCAGTCGTGCCCTTTGCGCAGTTGATAAATAAAAATAAATCCGGTAACAGCGCCTGCAATATGCGCCAGGTATTTACCCGGATCGCCCAGGTGTATAGAAGCAATATCTACAATTACGAATACGAGGGTGACTATCCAGAGTGGAATGCCACCATTTATCATAGGAAAAAAACGATAATCTGGCTTAACCGTGGTAGTTGCTACTGCTACTGCCATAATTGCAGCATTTGAGCCAAACAGCGCAGCAGTTGGTATAGCCGGTTGCAATTGCGGAATAAGATAATAACTTAGTACATAAAAAAATGCGCCGGCAATACCACCATAAATATAGATAGGAATGAGTCTTTTATTGCCGGTAAGATCCTGCAATACATATCCAAAAACCCAGAGCCAGAACATGGCGGGCAAGGCAGCCCAAACTTCATTGTGAACAAACATGCTGGTGATGATAGTCCAGGGGCGGGTACCGAGTTTAGCAATATCTGCGGGAAGTATAAACCAGTTGAAAATATTTGAGTAGTAAGCAGCCAAATTAAGTTCTGACATTTGGTAGATTACATAAATAAACTTCAGGATAACGAACACCAGTGCATTGACTGCAAATAACATCACCAGGCTGTTATTACCCTGGCCCAGTAAAATTTTGCTTGTTTTTTCTTCTTTTACTGTCATAGTCTGAAATACCTGCTAATGTACGCCTCTATTACAACGCAGGGGCCGGTAAAGTTTACTTTTTTTCAAATCAGTAGAAGTTTTTCCGGTTGGTTTTATTCCAAATAATGCAGATGATTAAACCAGCCAATGCGCCACCCAGGTGGGCCCAATGCGCAACGTTATCTCCTGCTGTATCAGTAAAGCCTCCAAATATATCAAGCGCCACAAAGAAAGGAATAACATATTTAGCTTTTACCGGCACAGGAATAAACATGATAAATAGCTCCGTATTAGGAAACAGGTATGCATAAGCAGCGCTGATGCCCATGATTGCTCCGGAAGCGCCTATAGCCGATCCGTGAGGCGACATAATCAATTGTGCAACGCCTGCAAAAATGCCGCATAGCATATAAAAAGTCAGGAATCGTTTAGATCCCCAAAAATTCTCCAGCGTGGTACCAAACATCCAAAGCGCAAACATATTAAAGAGGATATGCGCAAACACAATGTCGCCATTGGTATCCAGTGCCTGGTGCATAAACATATAGGTGATCAGCTGCCATACCTTAAAAAGGCCAGTTTGTATACTAAATAATGCGCCATAATTTTCCAGAAAAAAACCTTGTTTTCCAAATGAAATCTGGGCCAGCCAAACCAATCCGTTTATAATCAAAAGATTTTTTATAACAGGAGGAATCGAACCAAATCCTATACCTCTGCCACCTGAACCGTAATTCGCCATTGTTTATTTTTTTGATTCTTTTAATGCCGGGTCAAAAATAGCCCGAAGCATGTGAACTTGTTTGTAATTTACTGCAAAATAACCGCTATCTGTATCACAAACGCACGGGCTATTTGTTTACAGGTAATTATGTAAGATCAGCGGTAGATTGATTTATTAACGATATGTTAGAAATGAAGATCGGGTGGTTCGCCCTTTTCAGCACAATACCTTAGTGACTTTATTTCCGGACGGCTCATCGTAAATAAGCCTTATACCTTAAAATAATCTTCCAGCTCCTGCAAGGTATCCTGATTGGTATTTAAATCTTTAATGATCATGCCTTTTTCCATTAACAAAATACGCGTTGAAACATCGGTTACGTGGTTTAGATCATGACTGCTGATAAAGATGGTCATGCGGCGATGCGCATGCATTTCTTTCAGCATTTTTATAAGACGAAGTTGTGTGGTAGGATCAAGATTGGCGAAGGGTTCGTCTAATAACAACACTTCCGGACTTTGCAACAAACAACCTGCAATGCCCACTTTAAACTGATTTCCTTTCGAGAGTTCGCGGATATATTTTCCGCTGGTAAGAACCGATCCGTCAAAAAACGTGTCAAAGCTTTTTAGAAATTCATCAACATCTGCTTTTGATTTGTTGTTTAATTTGCCAACAAAATAAAAATACTCTTCTGGCGTGAGATAGTCGATCAAAAAACCTTCATCAAGATATGCAGCTGTATAAGGCTTCCAGTCTTCTGATACAGCTACATTTTTTTCTTTCGAAATAATTTCTCCTTTGTCGGCTTTAATCAGATCAAGGATAAGTCTGAAAAAAGTAGTTTTACCCGCGCCGTTATTACCCACCAGGCCAATGATTTCTCCTTCATTTACCTGCAAACCGGCAATATCCACTACTATTTTACCTGTGTATGTTTTAACAATATTATTTACTGTAATCATAATTTTATTTTTCCCTGAAACCGGTTAAGATTTTATACTTGCGCTTAAAAAATTCTTTTGTCAAAATATCTATCCACCAGTCCTGCAATAAAAAACTGATAAGACCAATAATGCCGAGTGCTGTAATACCAGCCCATGCATTTAACAATAAAGCAAACGGCGCATAAACAATGACAGGTACAAGATATATTACCATGGAATATATCCATTTACTGGCATCCATACCCTGGAAATTAAATGAGGTGCCCTTGCCGATGTCAATCGCTTTATAACTGCGCGTGGCAAAATATACCGCAATGACAGTTTGTATACCAATATTGTACAGGTATGCAGCCAGCTGTATGAGTATTATTTTCCAGGTTACAAAACCATATAAAGAACTCAGGAAAAAAATGACGGTGCTGACAGCGGTGAACAATACAAACTTGCTTTTTATATATGTTTTTACACGCAGTTTGCTAACCATCATACCATCAAAGTGGGCGCTTTGCCAGGCAAATAAAAACTGGCCGTATGTGATGATAAACAAACCCGTTATAAAAACGGCTCCAAACACCAGGGGAAACCATTTTCCCTCCCGTATGTATTGTTCTTTATAAAAAATAAAACCGTACAGCAGCAACAGCAGGCTCATCATGGCAACCGAGCGGGGGCGTTTATTGCGGATTATTAATTTGATATCTATTCCAATCAGCTCGCCAATGGTGCCAAAACGATTTAAAAAAGCATAGTCAGCGCTTTCTTTCTTCTTGTTTTTACCAACAATATCTTCCAGGTAAAGATTTTTTAACAGGAACCGGTAATTATTTACAAAAGCCAGTACCGCCATACAAAGCGGCACCGCGCAAATCAATGGGTTTGTTAGCATTTTGCCGAAAACAATTGCAGACACATTTCTAAGCGAGAAAAAATGGAAATAGTCGGCACCAGCAAAAAAACCTATTATCACAAAAAAGATTACAAACCACCAGCTGTTAATAATGCTTTTGCGTTTTACGTATAAAATAACAAAATGATTAAACATCGTGAGCGCGAGTATACTGGTTACAAAAGTAACAGCAGTGAGGCCACCATATTTTGGGGCAATAACCAAAATAGTAAATGGAATAAACAACAGCAGCGGTAACAAATTTATAATGTTAAACATTGACCGCACGTTCAAAAAACGTATCAATTGCCGGCGCTGTATATTTTGAACCAGGTAGGGTTGAATAGTAAGTGTTGGCAGATCCTGTAACAAAAACCTGAACAGCATATCAAACAAAAAATAGTACAGTATAAAGCCACAAAACAATTGAATAATATCCTGGCCAGGGAAAATTTTGATCAAAAATTCTTTCAGAAATATCCCAACGCCAATGGCAGAAACAAGCAGGTAAAGTGTAATGAATCCAATAACAATTTGCATTGCAAGGCTTTTGCCCGCGTTGCGGCTTCTCCAGAAAGATTTCCATTGGTGGCCCAGAAGTATGCTAATCACAGATCAGGTTTTGGTAACGTGTAAATATAAAGACAAATGTGATGAATGTGCGAATGGTTCCGCGGGGCATCCCAATTGATACATTTTCACATTTCTATATTAGCACATGTATCGCATTATTTCAGTTTCAACTGCACTACATTTTCTATATGATGTGTTTGTGGAAACATATCGACCGGTTGAACTTTAGTTACTTTATATTTTTCATCCAGCAACTGCAGATCGCGCGCCTGCGTGGCGGGATTACAACTGATATAGACAATGATGGGCGCTGCCATGTCAAGTAGTTTCTTAACTAATTTTTCGTGCATGCCTACCCGTGGTGGATCGGTAATGATAACATCCGGCCGGCCATGTGATGAGAAAAACGCGTCGTTGCAAACATCAATGACGTCGCCCGCAAAAAAATGGGCATGCTGAATATTATTTAATGCTGCATTTTCTTTTGCATCTTCAATGGCTTCATCTATTACTTCAACTCCAATTATTTTTTTTGCCTGCTTACTTACAAATATGCCAATGCTGCCGGTGCCGCAATATAAATCATAGACTGTTTCATTGCCGGTTAGTTCCGCAAAATCGCGGGTTACGGTATATAACTTTTCGCCTTGTTTTGTATTGGTTTGAAAAAAAGATTTTGGGCTGATTTTAAATTGAAAGACTTCCAGCGTTTCCAGTGCATAGCCTTTGCCGTAATAAGTCTTTGGCTGCAGATCATATATGCTGTCGTTCTTTTTTGGGTTGATGGTATACAGCAAAGTAGTAATCGACGGAACCTGCAGCAGCAAGTGATCAAACAATTTTTTCATGGCCGGTTCATCTTCATACGCAACGCAAAGATTTACCATTACTTCACCGGTTGTGCAGATGCGCAGTATAAGTGTTCTTAACCAGCCGGTATGATTTCGTATATCATAAAATGGGTAATTATTTTCCAGGGCAAACTGGCGGATGGTATTTTTAATTGCGTTGGTAGGTTCCACCATCAGGTGACAGGTATTGATGTCAATGACTTTATCAAACAACCGCGGCACATGAAAGCCGAGCCCATTATTTTGCATGTCTGCTTCAGGTGTGCCCATTTCGGAAGAAAGCAAATACCGGCGGTTGCTGAATGTAAATTCAAGTTTATTACGATAGCGTGCAATGGTGTCGCAGCCAATGATAGGCATTATTTCCGGGAGTTCTATTTTACCGAGCCTGCGTAAATTCTGTTCTACTTCATTTTGTTTGTACAGTAATTGTTTTTCGTATGGCAGCATTTGCCATTTGCAGCCGCCGCAAACACCAAAATGTTCGCAGAAAGGTTCCACCCGGTCTTTGGAATAACTATAGAAGTGAACGGCCTTTCCTTCGGCCCAATCTTTTTTATTTTTGCTTAGTTGTACGTCTACCACATCTCCTGGCACGGCGCCTGAAATAAAAATCACCTTGCCGTCGGTTCTGGCCAATGCCTTTCCTTCTGCGGCATAGTCTTCTACGGTTACCTGTTGCAGCACCACGTTCTTTTTACGCATGCGGCAAAAATAAGGAATGGATGATAATGCGGGTGCGTGGCTTGCTAACCCCCGTGCGGACATAATAGATCCGCGCCTACAACGGCCCTTTATAATACTGACCAGGATCGCTCAGTACTTTTTTCCATTGGCGCTGGTGACTATCCTGCCATTTTTTGTCTTTGGACACGGACCAGTCGACCCCCTGCAATTGCTGTTTTATAAAGTCGCGTTGCTCCGGATGAATGAAAAGGGGATGCAGGTAAAACCATTTTTTATCAGTCGTAATATATTTCCAAAAAGCAGCAAAATCCGGGTAATCGGTCTCAAATACTTTCAGTTCGTCCTTATCACTATTGTAAGTGCTGTGGTTATAATAAAAGTGG
>JBDUAY010000303.1:0-7102 GCA_040004415.1 Bacteroidota bacterium
GTGACTATGGAAATGTTGTTTTAAACCACAGAGACGCAGGGGATTAAAGAGTATTTATCGTCGATATCGATTAAGGGAATACACAGCAGGAATAACAGGCTGGTGCCAATTGTCCTTTCCGCTATTTTTGTGGTTCTAAAATTTATTGCATGAACCAGGCTTTTGCACAACGTATTGGTAAAGAAGTAGAAGAAATCAGGACCGACGGGCTTTTTAAAACAGAGCGGATTATAACCAGTGAACAGGGGCCTGAAATTGTAGTCAGTGGAAAAACTGTTTTAAATTTTTGCGCTAATAATTACCTGGGGCTATCATCTCATCCGGCAGTAATTGAAGCAGCACATAAAGCCATTGATACCCATGGCTATGGTATGAGCAGTGTGCGGTTTATTTGTGGTACGCAGGATATTCATAAAGAGCTGGAACAGAAAATTGCTACATTTCTGGGTACAGAAGATACCATATTATACGCTGCGGCGTTCGATGCCAATGGTGGCGTTTTTGAACCGCTTTTTAATGAGCAGGATGCCATTATAAGCGATGCACTGAACCATGCTTCGATTATTGACGGCATACGGTTATGCAAAGCCCAGCGCTACCGGTACGAACATAATAATATGCAGGACCTCGAAACAAAGCTGAAAGAAAGTGCATCGTGCAGAAACAGGGTTATTGTAACCGATGGTTCATTTAGTATGGATGGAACCATTGCCCAACTGGATAAGGTATGTGATCTGGCGGATGCTTACGATGCTATTGTAATGATTGATGAATGTCACTCAAGCGGTTTCCTGGGTAAAACCGGGAGAGGTACGCATGAATACCGTGGCGTAATGGGAAGAATTGATATTATTACCGGCACATTAGGCAAAGCATTGGGCGGTGCCAGCGGCGGCTTTACCAGCGGTAATGCATCCATTATTGAACTGCTAAGGCAGCGGTCGAGGCCCTACTTGTTTTCTAATACCCTTGCACCTTCTATTGCAGGTGCTTCTATTGCCGTACTGGATATGTTAAGTGAAACAACTGAATTACGCGATAAGCTGGAATACAATACAAAATACTTTCGTGCAAAAATGACGGCAGCGGGTTTCGATATAAAGCCCGGAGATCATCCCATTGTACCGATTATGTTATACGATGCCACCGTGGCCCAAAATTTTGCTGCGCGTTTATTGGATGAGGGCATTTATGTAATTGGATT
This sequence comes from Bacteroidota bacterium, assembly GCA_040004415.1. GTDB lineage: Bacteria > Bacteroidota > Bacteroidia > Chitinophagales > Chitinophagaceae > JACMLD01. The sequence goes on from JBDUAY010000303.1 coordinate 1,205, forward strand.
TTTCTTTCCCGTGGTAGCCAAAGGCCAGGCACGGATACGCGTACAACTGAGTGCCGCGCACAAGCAGGAACATCTTGATAAAGCCATTGCAGCGTTTACAAAAATTGGCAAAGAATTACAAGTTATTGGCGCTTAGTCTTTAATTGTAATTTTCATTCGGGACATCTTCCGGAAATTATGGAGTGGTTACATGGTGGCAGATTTGAAATGTAAATTTTAACCTACACTTACAACTACTTGCCTGCAATCATACTTATTTCAACATTCACATTTTTTGGTAATCCTTTTACCGCCACGGTTTCGCGCGCCGGAAACGCACCGGAAAAATATTTACCGTACACGTCATTTACGGTCGCAAACAACGACATATCGCTCAGAAAAATGGTGGTCTTTAAAATGTGATTAAAGTCCATACCCGCTTCGGCTAGTATTGCTTTCAGGTTGTGCATCACCTGGTGGGTTTCTCCAATTATATCGGTAGCCTCTATATTGCTGGTAACGGGATTTATAGCTACCTGGCCTGATATAAAAAGCAGGTTGCCAAACTGTATTGCCTGGTTATACGGACCGATAGGAGCCGGAGCGCTGCTGGTAATGATTACTTTTTTTTCCATCAACCAAATGTATAGAAATTTTAAGGTTCTTTATTTTTCATCTAAATGAAGTTCCTTTGTTAAAATTACTGCGCATGAAGCTGGCGGTTATTACAAATGATGAATTAAAGGAGGAATTTCTTTCGAAGCAAATACCAGATTACGCAAACGTTTGCTTTGTTAAAGAACCCCAAAATGTGCCCGCAGATACCTATATTGTTTTTGATTTATTATTTGAAAATACCACAGACAGAATCTTTTTACTAAAAGAATTTTTACCACGCCCGGTTTTTATTAACGCAGTGGCTGAAACACTGGCCGAAATTAACCAGCCATTCATACGCATCAATGCCTGGCCAACTTTTCTAAAAAGATCGGTTATAGAAGTTGTCGCATTGCCGGAACAGGAACAAATAATGAAAAAAGTTTTTGAACTACTGGGGTGGAAATTTCAGGCGGTTCCAGATTTAACAGGTATGATCAGTGCAAGGATGATTGGAATGATAATAAACGAAGCCTATTTCACGCTGGATCAAAAGGTGAGCACAAAAGAAGAGATCGATATTGCCATGAAATTGGGTACAAATTATCCTTATGGTCCATTTGAATGGTGCAAAAAAATAGGCTTGAAAAATATTTATGACATGTTAAGCCGGTTAAGTAAAAAAAATATTTCATATGAAGTTTCAACATTATTAACACGTGAAACTTATGTGTAACAGGATCGGTTTAAATTGAGTAATCACCATTAAAAAAAGAAAATAACAGATCGAAAAAGACGTACTACATAAAAATCACTATAATTATTTCTGATTTTTATATACGAACTAAAAAAAGCATAAAGTTGAAACATCATTACGTTATATTAAAAAATAAATAACTTGTTTATTCATTCAACTTTTTTTTAACATTTTATTAATCTTTTTATGATAGAATAATTAAAGGGAATATGTCGCTTATTCTACAGATAGATACCGCAACAGATAAAGCAAGTGTCTCTTTGGCATTTAAAGGAAAGCTCTTGCTGGAGCGGTTTAACGGCCAATCGATGGATCATGCTGCATGGATACATACAGCTATCGGCGAATTGATGCATGCTGAAAATCAAAAGGATAATTTGAATGAAATAAATGCAGTTGCGGTAGTTGGCGGACCTGGATCTTATACAGGTTTACGCGTAGGAATGGCAACAGCAAAGGGCTTGTGTTATGCATTAAATATTCCATTGATAAGTTTGAATACACTTACCATAATGGCACATGCAACCAAAAAGGAATTTTCATCATCTCTGCTTTTTTGCCCCATGCTGGATGCCCGGCGTATGGAAGTATTTACTGCATTGTATGATACATCATTAAACGAATTGATTCATCCATGTGCAATGATACTTGAAGAAAATTCTTTTTCAGATTGGCTAAATAAAAATGAAATAGTTTTTTTTGGAAGCGGCAGTAATAAATGGAAAGAAATAGTGAAGAATGAAAATGCAATTTTTAAAAATATTTTTTATACGCCACAAGATATTGCGACTATAGCGTACGAAAGATTTACCCAACGTGATTTTTCGGGTTTAGCATACACTGAGCCTATTTATCTTAAAGAGTTTTATTCGCATCAAAAAAAATAGCAGGATTCACTACCTGATCATTTTATAAAAAATATGTCATGCTAACAAGAACCGCCGGAAATAATCAGGAGAATGCTTCGCTCATGCTAAAACCATTATTAACCATGAACACATCTGTAAACCATTTAATTGTAAGGCAACGGGAGGGTGAACCGGTTAAGATTGATTTCTTACAGGTTAAAAAAGCTGCTATTACCCTGCGTGCTATTAACCACAAATTAAGGCAGCAGATAATGCGATTGCTTGAAGATCAGCAAAGGATGACAGTAACAGAGATTTATGTCCAGCTGCGCCTGGAGCAATCCGTAGCTTCTCAGCACCTGGCTATTTTAAGAAGGGCCGGCATTGTAGACACATTCAGGGACGGAAAATATATTTCTTATTCTATAAATGCAGAAAGGCTAGCCCAGTTAAACAAACAGGTGCTGGGTATAATAAGTTAAATTTTGACTGCTAAACACTTAAGCGGCTTCCCCTAAGGGTTGCCGCTTTTTTGTTTTTTTGTACCTTTAGCAAAATTTTTCCAGTGATGTTTATTAAACAATTATATACCGGTTGCCTCAGTGAAGCGGCTTATTATATTGAAAGTGAAGGGGAAGCGGCCGTAATTGACCCCTTGCGCGATACAGATGAATATATTGCGCTTGCGCAGGAAAGAACCGCCCGCATTAAGTATATTTTTGAAACCCATTTTCATGCAGATTTCGTAAGCGGGCATATAGATTTGGGCAAAAAAACGGGTGCGCCCATTGTTTACGGACCAAAAACAGAAACCAGCTATCCGGTTGAGGTAGCTAAGGACGGAACCATTTTTAAACTGGGAAACGTAACAATAGAAGTGTTGCATACCCCCGGACATACCCTGGAATCTACCTGTTATTTGTTAAAAGATGAAACCGGAAAGCCACATGCTGTTTTTACCGGTGATACCCTTTTTGTTGGTGATGTAGGCCGGCCCGACCTTGCCCAGCAGGGTAGCGAATTAACCATGAATGACCTGGCTTCCATGATGTACGATAGCCTTCAAAATAAGATAATGCCGCTGCCGGATGATGTACTGGTTTATCCTGCACATGGCCCTGGAAGCAGCTGTGGTAAAAATCTTGGTCCCAATACATACAGTACTATTGGTGAAGAAAAACGGACCAACTATGCTTTGCAGGCCCAGTCCAAAGAAGCTTTTATTGCCACCGTAACAGAAGGATTAGCCGCGCCGCCGCTATATTTTCCTGTTAACGCAAAGATTAATAAAGAAGGATATGACAGCCTGGATTCCGTATTGGGGAAAGCCCTGCAACCTTTAACCGTGCCCGTTTTCAAAGAAAAAATAAAAGACGATACTATCACTATACTTGACACAAGGGATTCGACTGTTTTTATTAACGGATTTATTCCGGGTTCTGTCAGCATTGGCCTGGACGGACGTTTTGCCGAATGGGCGGGTATGCTGTTGCCTTTCGACAAAACCATATTACTAATAACCGAACCGGGCAAAGAAGAAGAAACAGCCGTTCGCCTGGCAAGGGTAGGATTTTCGACGGTTGCAGGTTACCTGGAAGGAAGCTTTGATGCCTGGCAGCAGGCCGGAGAAAAAATTGATATGATAGTGGAGATTGAGGCGGATGAGCTAGCTATGGACCTGCCACATGATAAGAAGATGGTGGTAATAGATGTGCGCCGCGAAACGGAGTTTGCGGATGGCCATATTAAAGGCGCGGTAAATATTCCATTGAATGATATGACCGATCCGGCCAGCATGGCCAACCTGGATGAAACCCAGAACATTGTAGTTCATTGTGCTGGTGGCTACCGCAGTATTATTGCTGCCTCCTTATTAAAACGCCAGGGCATTCATAATCTTCACAATGTAATGGGCGGTTGGGAAAAAATAAAAGAACAGAAAACCATTCCCGTAGCGAAAGAAACGAGTGTGCTGAACTAATAGCACGAATCAATTATTGAAAGAAATAATATGAAAAAACGAATGACCGCAAACTGTTGTGCAGCCATTCGTTTTTTCATTTACAGGTTTGATGTTACAGGTTCACTATTCCATTCTTAATGGCATACATCACCAGGCCCACGCGCGTTTTAGCATTTAATTTTTCAAACAATGCATCGCGGTAGCCGTCTATCGTGCGCGGACTTAAAAACATTTTATCAGCAATTTCTTTATAGGTAAGTTCTGAGCATATCAATTTCAAAAATTCCGTTTCGCGGTCGTTCAGCTGAATAAGATTTTTTACCTCCTCTGACTGACTTATAACGTATGATGGCCGGCCCGTCAATGTCTCCGAATAATAGAATCCTTTTATAATTACAGAATCAAACGCTGCCTTCAATTCCTATGGATCACAATTTTTAAGGATGTAACCTTTTGTTCAGGGTTGTAAACATTTCAGTAAGGGAAATTTCATTATCATACATAAATAAATAAAACTCCGGCATGGGTAGAAATCCTGTCTATGTGAACTTCTTTATAAAGATCGTTTCTCCTGATCCGCAGTTTGGTACACGGGGCCAGCTTCTGCGGGCCCTGCTGCTTTTTTACACAATCTTTCTATATTATACTCCTCCTTCCACGCATGTTTCCACCTGTTATGGCTCCAGAGATAGAGCGCCGGGTTGCGGCGGATATTCGCCTCCAGTTGCTGCACATATTTGCGGGTAAGTTCTCCTTCGGTGGTTTGCCCCGCATCCGCTGTGAGCAGGCTTGTTTCCAGGTGGTAATAGCCGCGACGGGGTTTACTCAACGCAACAAAAACGACGGGCATGTGGCCAAGACGTGCGCCCCTTTCAGGTCCCTGTAAAAATGCGGTGCGCTGATTAAAAAAATTAACCCAATAACTTCTTAATGGATTGGAAGGGCTCTGGTCTGCCATCAGCGCCAGCGCAAACTGCTTGTGCCGGTACGGCAACATGCCGCGGCGCATGTCATTATACGGAATCAATATGGTTCCAAAACGATGGCGCAGGTAAAGAAATAGCCGGCCAAGTATTTTATTGCTCAGCGGTGAGTAGGCCGCCAGCAATGAAAAATGATTCCGCGTCATTACGAAAGCGTTGCCCCATTCCCAGTTGAACTGGTGCCCCATCAGAACATGACAGGAGCGGCCCGACTTATAGATCGTTTCTAATGCCTCCATATTACCAGTTACGCGGCGCAGCAATGTTTTCCTGGAAATACTCAGCAACTTCAGTGCTTCCATCCAGTTGTCCCAGAAATGATGATAAAATTCTTTAGCAATTTTTGTTCTTTCTGCTTCCGTTTTTTCCGGAAAAGCAATCAAAAGATTTTTAAAGACTATTTCTTTCCGGTAGCCAATAATATACCAGGTGATAAAATAAAAAAAATCCGATAGCCGGTATAATACCGCAAACGGCAAAAGTGAAATGCTATACAATATTCCAAAAACAATGTAATACATCAATAAGCGGGCTTGTAAATTCTATAACAATTATTTTCATAACTGGTTTTATTTTATTGTAAAAATTGTTTTAAAAAAGCAAGCTCCGGGTAAAAATTGTTTAGCAGATAAAAAATTGCGTAGCATTTACTTATATAACAACCGTCGGTGCTGCCTGTTCATCGCAAACCCATTTTGGTGCATACTCTTCTTTCCAGGCATGTTTCCAGCGGCGGTGGCTCCACAGATAATTAGAAGGGTTGGCACGAAC
>JBDUAY010000304.1:0-7099 GCA_040004415.1 Bacteroidota bacterium
GGCCCATGTGCCAGATAGGAAACTGGCCCGCACACATTACCGCAAAAATGGTCATCGCTTCTGCCGCGCGGTTTACACCCGTTCTCCACCCCTGGCGGAACAATAATAAGATGGCTGAAATAAGGGTACCTGCATGGCCGATACCTACCCACCAAACGAAATTGGTGATGTCCCAGCCCCATCCAATTGTTTTACCCAGGTTCCACTGACCAACACCATAAGTTACTTCCATGGTGACAGAGAAAATACCAAAGCACAACAGCAACACGGAAATGATAAAGCCAATATACCATAAAAGGGTTGGCTTCATTTCTATGGGCCTGATGATATCTTCTGTTACCTGGTGATAGGTTTTTGCTCCTGTTACCAATGGTTCGCGTACCTGAGATTCGTATCTGAGTAATGACATATTTTTGAGCTTTGAGCTATTAGCCGGGGCTGTTAGCTTTTAAACGATTTCAAAAATGAACTTTTTATCTGGTGCCTGCTTTCTTATTAATCACATCCTGTTCTGCTAACTGTTTTACACATGCGCTTTTTCTTCTTCTTTCTTCTTTTCGCCGGGCATTTCAGTTTCGTGCTCTTCGTTAACGCCGGTTAATAATTCCGTGTTACGGATTTTAGCCAGGTAGTTAACGTTGGGCAAAATATGCAACTGCTCCAGTGCGTAAAACAACCGGTTTTGATTTTCCCGGCGCACGGTGCTTATTTCGCTGTCTTTATTATTTACATTACCAAATACAATTGAATCCGCTGCGCAAGCCTGCTGACAAGCCGTTTTTACATCGCTGTCTGTTAATGTGCGGTTTTCTTTTTTCGCTTTCAGTTTACCGTCCTGCAAACGTTGTACGCAGAAGGAACATTTTTCAATAACACCACGGCTTCTTACGGTAACATCCGGGTTCAGCACCATGCGGGTAAGATCATCGTTCATCATCAGAACAGAATCATCAAGATGACCAACGATGCTTTGATCCTGGTTATGCGGGAAGCTATCGGCGCCGGTGTAATCGGCCCAGTTAAAACGGCGTACTTTATACGGACAATTGTTAGCGCAATATCTTGTACCAACGCAACGGTTATACGCCATCTGGTTTAATCCTTCACTGCTGTGATTGGTGGCACCTACCGGGCAAACGTTTTCACAGGGGGCGTTATCACAATGCTGGCAAAGCATCGGTTGAAAAATAGTTTGAATTGTATCGGCATCAGCAGGATTTCCACTGAAATAACGGTCAATGCGCAACCAGGCCATATCATGAAAACGCATTACCTCGCTTTTACCTACTACTGCCACATTATTTTCAGCTGTACAAGCCACCACGCAGGAACCGCAACCAAAACAACTATTCAGGTCTATGCTCATACCCCATTTAATACCGGGCTTATCGTAATATGGATAGGGGGTTCCTTCTTTTTTGAAACCTTCCAATCCGCCGAAAGGCATTAATTCTTTATTTCTATCTTCGAGAATTTCTGTTGGATTCTTTTTAAAATCTGACAGCCTCATTTCTTTCACCACTTCTACACGACCTTCATAAGAACTGTGTGTTTGTCCCTGTGCAACCTTATATGTTTCGCCTTTTACCAGTTCAATAGAAACATCGGTAACGTTCCAATCGCCACCCAATGCCAGCTGGTAAACATTTTTACCGGCGCCCACTGTAGCGCGGCCAGATCCTGCATTTCTGCCATACCCAACTGCAATGGCAATGGTGTTCGCTTCAATACCAGGAATAATTAATGCGGGAAGTGTGATGTCCGTATTGCCAACTTTTATTTTCAGAACCGGCTTATCAGGATGTACTTCAAAAGTGTCAGCCTCTTTGCGATCACTGATATCAACATTCAGCAATTGTTTACCAAGTGCCGGGGAAAGGATTACATAATTGTCCCAGGTTGCTCTGGTGATTGGGTCGGGTGCTTCCAGTAACCATGGATTGTTTGCATGGCGGCCATCGCCCAATATTGGTTTCTGATATAAAACGAGTTCGTACGTACCACCCTTTTTCAGACTGCCAACTGCACCAATTGCTTCGCTCACTTTTGCATTGCTGAACGTTGCACTTCCTGTTGAAGGAGCCGCTGGTTCAGACACACCATTCATCAGTGCTGTTTCATATCCTGTTTCGCCCCCCAATGCTGCTACCCAGTAACTCTTAAAGTAATCATGGAAAGAAGTTGTGTTGCCAGACCATTTCAACAATGTTTCCTGCAGCTGGCGTGTTTTAAATAATGGGTTGATGGTAGGCTGCATCATACTGAAATAGCCGGGCTTCAATTCAACATCACCCCAGCTTTCCAAATAGTGATTGGCAGGTAATACATATTTACACAGCGAGGTGGTTTCATCCATCCGATCGTTAAAAGACACGGTTATTTTTACTTTCTTCAGCGCAGCAGTAAATTTTGCCGCATCAAAATAATCATACACCGGGTTGGCATCATAAATAAGCAGGCTGCCTATTTTTCCGCCGTCCATATCAGCAACAAGTGTTGCCATATCACTATCCATACCTTGTTTGGTAAGCAATGGTGCTGACCAGTTAATCGTGGTACCGTTTGCGCCAATGGCCTCATTGATGGCGTTTACAATAATTTGTATATTCTTGTTATTGCTGCCGCTTACAACCAGCGCAGAACCTTTACTGGCCAGTAATTCTTTGGCTGCTTTTTCAATTCCTTTTTTTACCTTATCGCTTACACCCGTTACACCCTGCCCGTTTAATGCATTCAGTAATCCGTTTGCAACTGCTCCTGCTTCAGAAGGTTTGTGGGTAAAGCGTTCGTCAGCATTGGCACCTGTCATGCTAATCATGCTTTCAAACTGGTAGTGCTTGCTCATGTCAGGGTTCTTCTCGTTGATTTTTCGCAGAGAAGAATAAGCTCTTTGATATTCTACCGGGTTTACCCAGGTTCCCAGGAAATCGGCGCTCAGGCTAACCAATACTTTTGCTTTTTCGAAATGATATGAAGGAATTACCTTTTTACCATAGGTTGCATCATTGGCTTCCAGCAAAGCACTGTAAGAAATACCATCGTATTGTACATGGCGGCTGCCGGGATATTTTGCTAAAAATTCAGCTATAATTTTTTTGGTTGTAGGAGAAGTAATAGTGGGTGTAAGCAATGCAATGGCGGAACCATTAATAGCATCGCCAACCATTTTATCAAACGCTTCCAGTGAGCTCACTTCTTTACCATCTGCCAGCGGATAACGCAATCGGCCGGTATCATATAAATCAAGCACAGAAGCCTGTGCGCGGGCCGATGAACCGCCTTTTGTTACGCCCGATAACTCATTTCCTTCAATCTTTATCGGCCTGCCATCCCTTACTTTAGCTACAACCGGTATAACATCGGTTCCGGAAACATAGGTAGTTGCATAATAATTGGAAATACCTGGAATCAGATCCTGTGGTTTATTTACATAAGGAATAACTTTCTTAAGAGGTACTTCGCAACCGGCGGCAATGGCAGCGGCAGCGGTACTGAAACCAACATACTTTAAAAAATCCCTTCGGGGAGTGGTAATTTCGGCTATACCCTCGCTTTCAAATGGTAATTCTTCTTTAAACTCATCCTTAGCATTTTTTTGAAACGCTTCCGAGTTGTTGAACTCACCGAAATTTTGCCAGTACTTTTTACTCATAATTTTAGTCCCCTACCACGCACGGCGCGTGATTATTTGTGATTAAGTATGAATTCTTTTATAAGAGCCGTATTCTATCAGGATGGAAGCAATGGTAGCTTAATAGTGACATTTCTGGCACTCAGTTCCACCAATCATTTCTACCGTTACGCTATCTACTTTTTTATTTTTCAAATCATTGTGAAACTTCTCGTAGATGCTGTAAAACTTGTTGCCTTCACCAGTTTCTGCATTGTAAAAATTAACCTTGCTTTCGCGGTGGCAATTAATGCACCAGCCCATGCTCAGGTCAGCAAATTGTTTTACTTCAGGCATTTCCTGGATAGGGCCATGACAGGTCTGGCATTGTACTTTACCAGCGCGGGTATGTTGTGAGTGATTGAAATAAACGTGGTCGGGCAGGTTATGAATTTTTATCCATTCGATGGGCTTTTCCTTGCCAGTATATCTTTTAAGTTTCGGATCCCATCCGGAAGCAGCAAATATTTTTTGAATCTCCGCTGTACCATTTACTTCGGTACCATCTTCACGGAATAATTTTTCGCTTGCAGCGCCATATTCAACAATATTCATATGACAGTTCATACATACGTTTACAGAAGGCACATTTGCATGTTTGCCTTCATACGCGCCGCCATGGCAATATAAACAGCTAATCTGGTTAACGCCGGCATGTACTTTATGAGAATAGTAAATAGGCTGCTCTGGCTGATAACCTTTGTTTCTGCCAAGACCAATTGCAGCCTGGATGGTGTAATAACCAGCTATAATAAAGAGTACCACCGCAAAAGTGGCGATGTATGCTTTGTTACGATAAAAAGGAACGGGTTCAAAAGCAGGAACACCTTCTTTATCGTCTGACAATTTTTTAAGATTGCTGTTAACCTGTAATAATATAAGTGTGATAACGGCAAGGATCAGGGTAAGAATACCGTATAATAATGAGTTATCGCTTTCATTCTGAACGCCTTCAGGACCGCCGGTTGGCCCAGTAACAGGCGGTTTGTACGTTTCAACATAAGCAAGGATATTATCAATTTCAGCATCAGAAAGACCAGGAAACGTGTTCATCGGCGTTTTGTTACGCGAATTGAACAGGTTGGTGAAATAAGGATCTCCTGAAGCCAGTACAGTATTGTTATTTTTTATCCAGGCATGAAGTTTAGCCTTGTCCGGCACCCTTGAGGTAACACCTTGCAAGGCCGGACCTGTTCCGTCTTTAATTGGATTGTGGCAAGACGAGCAATTATTGGAAAAAAGTGTCTTTCCGGCAGCTATATCTGTTTGGGCAGATACGGTAAAACCTGAAATTAAAAAAAGTATAAAGAAAGCGTTGAAGAGTATTTTCTTTGCGTGTGGTCTATGATAAATCATAAGCTCTTGATATCAGGTAATTATGTGGAAAAACTTGCCTTACTGGTTGCAAAAATAAGTCAGGATTTTAACAAATAACCAACATCTGAAAAATTTTTTTTTCCGCTACTGGCGCGGGTTTCAGCCGATTTTAGCGATGGTCATTTGATCTGTGTCATTAATTTGTCACTACTTTTATTAGACCTTAACACATGTTAGTAACCTGTGATCGGTTGACTTGTTGATTAGAGATCAGTTGATCGGTTGGGGTTAAAAACTGTGACCGCAAATCAACCTTTAACCAGTCAACAAACCAACTATACTTTTACTTAGTTTTGAAACATGATTCAGATTGCCATTTTTGCATCCGGCGCGGGTTCAAATGCACAACAAATTATACAGCATTTCAAAAATCACCCACTTATAAAAGTTGCCCTTGTAGTTTGTAATAAAACAGGCGCCGGCGTGATTACAGTAGCGGCAAATGAACATATTCCCGTTCAAATGATAGAAAAAGAAGAATTTTTCAATGGAAGCGCCTACACCGGCAAACTCCTGGCGCACCGCATTAATTTTATCATTTTAGCAGGCTTTTTGTGGAAAATACCATTAAAACTGATTGCTGCATTTCCCAATAAAATCATCAATTTACACCCCGCGCTGCTGCCGAAATACGGTGGCAAGGGGATGTATGGACATTTTGTACATGAAGCAGTCATTGCCTCCGGTGATAAAGAAAGCGGCATTTCGATTCATTATGTAGATGAGCTGTACGATCATGGCAATATCATTTTCCAGGCTACCTGTGCAGTTGATGAAAATGAAACGCCGGAATCTTTGGCCAAAAAAATTCATGCATTAGAATATAAAAACTATCCGGCTGTTATCGAAAAAACCGTCAAACTGTAAAATCATCGTTAAAAGAAGTGGTTACCAATATTTGTTAAAGAACTTATCTTAATATCACACACAAAAAATATTTGACAATTTTACCAAAACACATATCAATATTTTTTTCATTGTTTATCTTATCATTACTATGCAATCAATCCTTTGCCCAGGTAATTATAAGGGGACGGGTATATGATATAAGTCGCACCCAGCCCCTTTCTTCCGTGAGTGTTTTGAGTACATCTGGTACCGGAACCGTAACAGACTCTACCGGTTATTATAATATATTGGTAGATGAAACAGATTCAATCTGGTTTTCTTACCTTAATAAACCAACACCCAAATTTGCCGTTTCCAGCATTAATATTATGAACGGATTTGATATTGCGCTGCATGTACCCATTACCGAATTAAAGGAAGTAAAAGTTACGCCCAGGAATTATAAGAAAGACTCTATACAGAACCGCCTTGATTATGCAAAAGCATTCGATTTTCACAAGCCGGGCATTTCACTTTCTAACCCGGCTTCGGGTGCGTTTGGTGTTGGACTCGATTTGGATGCTTTTATCAACATGTTCAATTTTAGAAAAAACCGACGCATGGCGCATTTTCAACAGCGCCTGATACAGGAAGAGCAGGATAAATTTATCGACCACCGTTTTACCAAAGCGCTGGTAAGAAAAATTACCAAATTAGCCGGCCCCGAAGAAGATGATTTCATGAAAAAATACCGGCCATCGCTCGATTTTGTGAGCAATTCTACCGATTACGAGTTTGCTGAATACATTAAACTCGCCGCACTGGAATACGAAAAGAAAAAAAGAGGTTTTTAGAACACATGCCTGATTTTGTGATCGCTGGTTTGTTTTATTTCAAAACCATTGCAATCATGCAATTAACAGTTTACGCAAATCCATTTTTTGGGAAGACACATGGGCCTGTCCTGCAGCATTCCGCATTTATATATTGATTATCCAACATATAGGTATTCTCACATTCATCACATTTTTACATTCGCTATATTCCGCACAATTTCTTTTACTAACTTCCTGTTTCATTCCTCATCAGCTCAATACATCAACATGAGAAAATTACTGCCCGTGTTTTTATTTTCAGTTCTATTTGTTGTTTCGGTGGTTGCACAGGACGCACAACCTGCTGCAGCCGGCATGTCGGCAGAACGCCTGTCCCGCATCGACAAGA
>JBDUAY010000028.1:0-23548 GCA_040004415.1 Bacteroidota bacterium
ACGGGCGTTTTATTTTCTGCATGCAAAGGCAAAACAGGTACCGCGCCCACGTTATTTACTTCATTGCCTGCTGAACAAACAGGCATTTCTTTTGAGAATAAGGTAACGGATACGGATACACTAAATATTTTAGATTACCTCTACTACTATAACGGCGGTGGCGTAGCGATAGCAGATATCAATAACGATGGTCTGCCAGATATTTACTTTACTTCCAACAAAGGCAGCAACAAACTCTACCTTAACAAAGGTAATTTTCAGTTTGAAGACATCACAGACAAAGCGGGTGTGCAGGGAAAAGGTAATTGGAAAACCGGTGTAACCATTGCAGACGTAAATGGAGACGGGTTGCCTGATATTTATGTTTGTGAAGTAGGCGGGTATAAAAATTTACAGGGCCGTAATGAACTTTTCATCAACAACGGCCCATCATCTTCCGGGGGCGGGGTCACGTTTACAGAAAAAGCGCACGAATATGGATTAGACATTGAAGGCTTTAATACACAAGCTGTATTCTTCGATTATGATCATGATGGTGATCTTGATATGTTTCTCGTAAATCATTCAGTGCATTCAAATAAAAGCTATGGTGATTCTTCCATGCGGCATGTGAGAGACGAAAGAAGTGGCGATAAATTATTCAGAAACGATAATACAGTTGCCGGAAGAAAGTTTGTTGAAGTAACAGAAGCGGCCGGGATTTATAGCAGTATCGTGGGGTACGGTCTTAACGTGGCTGTGGCAGACATGAACAATGATGGATGGGATGATATTTATGTAAGCAACGATTTTCATGAAAACGATTATTATTATGTCAACAATCACAATGGAACTTTTTCAGAAATAAACCGTGAAGCATTTGGCCATGAAAGCCGTTTTTCTATGGGAAGCGCCATCGCCGATATGAACAATGATGGATGGCAGGATATTATTACGCTTGACATGCTGCCGGCAGATGAGAAAGTACTGAAATCATCCGGAGGCGATGATCCGCTGGATATTTACAATTTTAAATTTGGCTTTGGTTATTATCACCAGTACGCACGTAATTGCTTGCAGTTAAATGCGGGCGGCGGAAAAAAATTTAGTGATATTGCTTTATACGCGGGTATTGCAGCAACCGATTGGAGCTGGTCTCCTTTAGCAGCCGATTTCGATAATGATGGAATAAAAGATTTGTTTGTCAGCAACGGTATTGTAAGAAGGCCGAATGATTTGGATTTTATAAAATTTTATTCAAGCAGAAATGCAACCGATACCAGCCGTGCCAATGATGTAACGGCTATTAATAAAATGCCGGAAGGCAAAGTGAGCAATTATATTTTTAAAGGAACCGATAGCTTAAAATTTGTTGATAAAACAACTGAATGGGGTTTCATTCACCCGGGCTTTTCAAATGGCGCCGCGTATGCAGACTTAGACAATGACGGCGACCTGGATATCGTCATCAATAATATTAATGAGCCAGCAACTATTTACCGCAACAACACCGTTCAGCAATTAAAAAATCATTTTCTTGAAGTACAATTAAAAGGAGACACTGTAAATAAGTTTGCTATCGGTGCAAAAGTGGTACTGCAAAATAAAAAAAAGTTACAGGTGGATTATTTGAATTCCAGTAAAGGCTTTGAAAGCGCTTCCCTTCAATACATTCATTTTGGCACGGGCGCTGATTCCGTTATTGATGTAATGCAGGTATTGTGGCCCGATGGCAAATCACAATTCTTTACAAACGTAAAAACAGATCAGCGCATCACAGTATTATATAAAGATGCAGTTGCCGTGCATGGACAATTACTCCCGGCGAACGACAGTACCAGCGCAGATAAACTATTTAAGGATGTTACAGCTGCTATAAAACTTCCGTGGCAGCACCGGGAAAATAACTTCAATGATTTTAATGACCAGATTTTTATCCCGCATATGATCTCTTCACAAGGCCCAAAAATGGCTGTTGCTGACATGAATGGAGACGGACTGGAAGATTTCTATGTATGCGGGGCGAAAGATCAGCCAGGCGTATTGTTTCAACAAACACGTGATGGCAAATTTATTTCAACCAATCAACCTTTATTTTTAGCCGATGCTTTTTGCGAAGATGTCAATGCACTTTTCTTTGATGCAGATGGTGATGGCGATAAAGATTTGTATGTGGTAAGCGGAGGGAACCAACTACAAACAAATGATTCATCGTTATTAGACA
This sequence comes from Bacteroidota bacterium, assembly GCA_040004415.1. Lineage (GTDB taxonomy): Bacteria > Bacteroidota > Bacteroidia > Chitinophagales > Chitinophagaceae > JACMLD01. Next base: position 2,204 of record JBDUAY010000028.1, read on the forward strand.
GGCTGTATCTCAATGATGGGAAAGGAAATTTTACAAAATCAAATTGGTTGCCGCAGATATTCGGGAATAAGTCTGTGGCAATTGCGGCAGACATTGACCACGATGGTGATCTTGATTTATTTATTGGTGGAAGAGTAGTAGCAGGCAGGTACGGAGATATTCCTGATTCATATATTTTAATTAATGACGGAAAAGGACATTTTAGTATTGGGGATGAACTGACAGCGCCGGGCCTGCGTAAAATTGGTATGGTTACAGACGCAGTATTTACAGACATTGATAAGGACGGATGGCCAGATTTAGCAGTAGTAGGTGAGTGGATGCCCATTACCATTTTTAAAAATGAGAAAGGTAAACTCGTTAATAACACAGTTGCATCAGGATTGAAAAATACAACTGGTTTGTGGACCGCTATTCATGTTGCAGACATTAATAATGATGGATCGGATGATTTGCTTGCAGGTAATTGGGGCGAGAATTCGAAACTGCATGCAAGTTTGCAATACCCATTGGAATTATTTGCCGGCGACCTGGATAATAACGGTTCATTGGATCAACTGCTGGCGGTAGAAAAAAATGGAAAGTATTATACGTTTCTTGGTAAAGAAGATTTGGAGAAACAATTGCCCGGCCTGCTGCGTAAAAAATATGTAAACTACTCAAGCCTTGCCGGCCAAACGATTGAAGAAATATTTGGCGGGAAACTGGAGATTGCAAAAAAATTAACCGCCAGTACGCTTTCTTCGACCCTGCTAATCAACAACGGTAAAGGCAGCTACGCAGTTTCCAAATTACCCATACAAGTGCAGTGGTCGCCGGTATTCACATTTCTTACCGGAGATTTCAATGAAGATCATCAAACAGATGTTATTGCTGCCGGAAACTTTTATGGCGTACTGCCATATGAAGGACGCTACGACGCAAGCTATGGGTCAGTATTATTAAGTAACAATTCCGGTGGTTTTAACACCTTGTCTCCTTTTCAGTCGGGGTTTATGCCTGCAGGAGAAATAAGGGATATTAAAGCAATTAAGATGGCTGGTGGCAAAACCCTGTTTGCCGTTGCAAGAAATAACCAGGAGATTCTTTTATACCAGCTCAGGTAATAAAATCAGCTCCGGCGTATCAATAACCACTGCACTTCTTTAATTTTACGTTGAGCAGGTTTCCACTGCCTTAATCCACCCTTTCGTTCGCGCCAGCAAAGTAAAAAGGAACAGTATAAAATTTAATTACTAATTCAACGCCATAATGAAAAAGAGTACAACCGTACAAACTGCGCTTCTACTTATGAGTTTACTTGCCGGATTGTCCATTCATGCACAGGATTCCAGGAAAATAGAATCGTTTAACAAAGATTGGAAATTTTTCCTGGGCACAGCAAATGATTCAGTTGTTGCAACTATAAATGATGCCGCATGGCGCCCGGTACAATTGCCGCACGACTGGAGCATTGAACTGCCATTTGATTCAACGAGTCCTACAGGTACAGGCGGTGGAGCACTGCGTGGTGGTATGGGCTGGTATACAAAAACATTTACGGTTCCTGCGTCGTCAAAAAATAAAAATGTTTTTATAGATTTTGATGGTGTGTACTGTAACAGCGAAGTTTTTATTAATGGTCAGTCGCTGGGTAAACGTCCCAACGGTTTTATTTCATTTCGTTATAATCTTACGCCTTACCTGAAATATAACCAACCAAATGTAATGGTTGTAAAAGTTGATAATAGCCAGCAGCCCAATTCGCGCTGGTACAGTGGTTCAGGCATTTACCGCAATGTTTGGTTGGTTACTGCCAACGATGTTTATGTAGACAATTGGGGCACCAGTATTACTACGCCTGTTGTAAATGAACAAACTTCGTCCGTTAATATCAAAACAGTTATCAATAACAGCAAGGAAGCATCCGCCAGCGTTGTGCTGAAAACAATTATTTATGATGAGATGCTCAAGCCAATTCAGACACGGATTTCCGTTGTTAATTTCAGTAATCAGTCAATAAAAGAAATCGTACAGGATTTCACTGTGCCCAAGCCGCGTTTATGGTCAATAGATCATCCTTACTTATACAAAGCGGTAACACAGCTGGTAGTAAAAGGGAAAGTGAACGATGAATATACAACGCGCTTTGGCATTCGCTATTTCAATTTTGACGCTGATAATGGATTTACGCTGAATGGCAAGCCGCTAAAAATTATTGGGGTTTGTGATCACCATGACCTGGGTTGTCTTGGTACTGCCATCAACAAAAGGGCGTTAGAGCGTCAGCTGGAAATATTAAAAGGAATGGGTTGCAATGGCATTCGCACATCTCATAATCCGCCTGCACCTGAATTGCTCGACCTGTGCGATAAAATGGGCTTTATTGTAATGGATGAAGCTTTTGACATGTGGAAGAAACCGAAGAATAAGTATGATTATCATCTTAACTGGGATGAATGGCATAAAAGAGATTTGGAAGACCAGGTATTAAGAGATCGCAATCACCCGTCCGTTTTTATCTGGAGCATCGGCAATGAAATACCAGAGCAATGGGCTGGTAAAGATGGCAAAGATTCTTCCGGAATAATTATCGCCAGCGAACTTGCTTCTATTATTAAATCACTTGATACAACGCGACCCATTACTTCGGCGCTCAACAATCCTAACCCGGGAAATGCAATTTATCGATCAGGTGCGCTGGATTTGGTTGGATTTAATTACCATCAGCAGGATTATAAAACTTTTCCCAACAAGTTTCCTGGTAAAAAATTTATTGCTACTGAAACAGTTTCTGCGTTGATGACACGCGGGCATTATGATATGCCATCTGATAGCATTCGCCGCTGGCCCTCACGCTGGGACAAACCTATAATGGATGCCAACGCAGATCTCAGTTGTTCTTCATATGATAATTGTTCTACGCCCTGGGGTTCTACCCATGAAGAAACATTGAAAGAGCTCATGAAGTATAATTTTGCCAGCGGTATGTATATATGGACGGGCTTCGATTATATGGGAGAGCCAACGCCGTATCCATGGCCGGCACGCAGTTCTTATTTTGGTATTATTGATCTTGCAGGCTTTCCAAAAGATGTTTATTATTTGTATCAAAGCTTGTTTACCAGCAAGCCTGTGTTATATATTTTCCCGCATTGGAACTGGACGGCCGGACAAACAATTGATGTATGGGCATATTATAATAATGCAGATGAAGTTGAACTTTTTCTGAATGGAAAATCGCTGGGCGTAAAAAAGAAAGAGAATGATGATATGCATGTCATGTGGCGCGTTACCTACGCGCCGGGTGTTTTAAAAGCAGTATCAAGGAAGGCTGGAAAAACAGTGCTGGAAAAAATAATTAATACAGCAGGTACGCCCGCTAATATTATTTTAACAGCAGACAGAACCAACATTAATGCAGATGGAAATGATTTATCTTTTGTTACGGTAAAAGTGGTTGATAAAAATGGCAATATGGTTCCCAATGCAGATAACCTTGTAAAGTTTGACATAAATGGCAATGGTTTTATAGCAGGTGTTGATAACGGCAGCCCGGTAAGCATGGAATCATTTAAAGCGCACAGCCGAAAGGCTTTTAATGGCATGTGCCTTGCCGTTATACAATCAAATGGCAAAAGTGGAACGATTTCGTTGAAAGCAACAGCAGAAGGTTTAACAGCTGCATCATTAAATATTACGGCTAAATAATAAGCAGATTTTTCTGAAATGAAAAACATTATAACGATTGCTTTTGTGCTGTGCAGCGTACTATCTTACGCACAAACAAAAGAAAAACCAATAAGGATAAATCAGTTGGGCTATTATGAAAATGCGCCCAAGATTGGTATTATAACAGCTAACCCGGCCACTAATTTTTTTTACATTGTGTCTGTAAACAAAAAAGATACAATTTTTAAGGGGGAGTTAAGTTCCGTGAAGCAATCTGCTAATTCATCGCTTCAAACCCGGGTAGCAGATTTCACCACCGTCACAACAAGGGGAACTTTTACACTTGTCATTCCTGGTCTGCAGTCTTCTTATCCTTTTGCAATTACCGTAAATGCAAATCACGAAGCAGCGACTGCCGCACTAAAAGGATTTTATTACATGCGTGTATCGATGCCGCTTGAAAAGACTTTTGCCGGTAAGTGGGCGCGGCCCGCAGGTCATCCGGACAATATCGTTTTTATTCATTCTTCTGCAGCCACCAATCGAAGGCCTGCTGGTACTGAAATAGCCACACCCGGTGGTTGGTACGATGCGGGTGATTATAATAAATATATTGTCAACTCAGGAATCACGATGGGTACATTGTTGTCTGCCTATGAAGATTTCCACTCGTATTTTGACACATTGAATACCAATATACCAGAAAGTAAAGACCAAATTCCTGATATTGTAAATGAAGCATTGTACAATCTGCGCTGGATGATGACCATGCAGGATCCAAATGATGGTGGTGTATATAATAAATGCACCAATGCTGTTTTTGATGGTATGGTTATGCCAGGGGTATCAAAATTACCCAGGTATGTTGTACAAAAAGGAACAGCCGCTACACTCGATTTTGCAGCCGTGATGGCACAGTGCAGCCGCATAACAAAAAGCATGGCAAAACAATTACCGGGTCTTTCCGATAGTTGTAAACATGCTGCAAAAAAAGCATGGCAATGGGCGTTGCAAAATCCGGCTTTGGTGTACGATCAGGCAGCGATGAATGAATTGTACGAACCTAAAATTACAACCGGCGCTTATGGCGATCATAATTTTTCAGACGAATGGTTTTGGGCCGCAACTGAATTATATACAACTATAAAGGAAAAGCAATATCGCAATATTATAGATGAGAAAATGAACGACAGCATGGTATTGCCATCTTGGGGTAATGTGCGCATGCTGGGGTATTATACATTATTGAGAAATGAAAAATCAATGCCGGAATTAGCCGCAGATGTGCAGCATATAAAACAACGGCTAATAGATTTTTCGGATAAATATCTTCTTCATGCAAAAGAAAATGCTTTTCAAACCGTAATGGGTCAATCAAAACGGGATTTTAACTGGGGCAGCAATTCTAATGCGGCCAACCAGGGTATTGCGTTGATAAATACGTATCTCATTACAAAAGATAGAAAATATATAGATGGGGCATTGGGAAACCTCGACTATATTCTTGGGCGTAATGCCACTGGTTATTGTTTTATAACGGGCATAGGTACCCGATCTACAATGCATCCGCACCACCGTCCATCCGTTGCTGATGGAATTGACGATCCGGTTCCTGGTTTGATGGCCGGCGGCCCTAACCCGGCGATGCAGGATAAATGTCATTATGATTTCACAGAACCTGAAACTGCGTATACTGATCAGAGCTGTTCTTATGCATCAAACGAAATTGCCATTAACTGGAATGCACCACTGGTATACCTTTCCAATGCAATAGAAGCATTGCAGTACGAAGTAAAATACAGTGAACGAAAATAATTGTACCTGTTTTGGTTTGAAACGTATTTTCTGCAGACCTCAATTAATTTATTCTTAAAAAATGGATAACAATACAAATTCACCTGTTTGAAAACGCCAATGCTGTATTTTGTGTAAACGATTGCACGTTGTAATATCATCAAACATTAAAAACAACAGTATGAAAAAGACATGGATTGTTTTATTCCTAGTTACTTCACTTCAATCTTTCGCCCAAAAATTTGATAACCTTGCACCCACACCACCCATGGGCTGGAACAGCTGGAATACTTTTCAGACAAACATCAGTGAAAAATTAGTGATGGAAACGGCCGACAGGATGGTTTCCAGCGGAATGAAAGCCGCAGGCTATATTTATCTTGTACTGGATGATGGATGGATGGCAATGGAGCGGAATGATAAAGGCGATTTGGTTCCTGATCCAAAAAAATTTCCCAACGGCATGAAAGTAGTTGCTGACTATGTTCATTCAAAAGGATTAAAGTTTGGTTTATATAATTGTGCCGGCACAAAAACATGTGCAGGGTATCCGGGCACACGCGGTTATGAATACCAGGACGCCCGTTTTTATGCATCCGTTGATATTGATTATTTAAAATTTGACTGGTGCAGCGCTGAGGGCTTAAATGCGAAAGAAGCATATACTACTATGAGCAAGGCGCTTAAAAAAGCAGGCAGGCCAATTGTTTTCAGTTTATGCGAATGGGGCAGCAACAAGCCATGGGAATGGGCTTCTGCGGTAGGGCAATTATGGCGTTCAACTGGCGATATAACCGCTCAGTTTGATGGTATAAAATCACATGGCAACTGGCATGCCAATGGTATAATGACCTGTGTTGATATTGAAGCACCCCTGCAAAAATATGCAGGTCCTGATCATTGGAACGATCCTGATATGCTGGAAGCGGGCAATGGAATGACGGTGGCTGAAGACCGTACACATTTTTCTATCTGGTGCATGCTGGCAGCACCATTAATTGCAGGTAATGATATCACCAAAATGTCAAAAGAAACAAATGGTATTCTCACAAATAAAAATGTCATCGCTATTGATCAGGATGCTATGGGTGTGCAGGGTTTCCGCTATTCAGTTAAAGACAGTGTGGAAACATGGCTAAAGCCTTTACAGGGTGGTGACTGGGCCATCTGTTTTTTAAACCGTGGCGCAATGCCGCAGGCAACTGCGTTCGACTGGAAAAACAATTCAATTACAGACAGTGTTTCCAAACAAATATTAAACGCCGCATCAACAGAATATAAATTACGCGATGTTTGGACCGATAAAATAATTGGAACAACTAAAAATATGCTGAAAGCTACAGTGCCATCGCATGATGTACTGATGTTACGGCTGAGTAAATAATCAATCGTGTTTTATAAAATCAGATAACAACATGAAACTTTTAATACTACTTATTGGCGCAGTCACTATTTTATCTGCGTACAAAAAAAATAATGCAATCAGTCAAAAAATTTCTTTTGTTTTTGCCGATACCACAGCGCCGTATTCTGATTCCATTTTACCGGGTAAAGGCCTTAATGAACATTCATTTCTCTATGCGGGGGAATGGGACACCCGGAATAACCTGCAAACGATTAAAATAGTTCGTGGCGGTAACGTAGTATGGACGTATGGTTTTCCTATCCGGGATTCTAACAATACAATACAGGAGTTGGGAGATGCGTCTATGCTGAAAAATGGCAACATCGTCTTCAGCGGCAAAACTTTCGCAGCAGTAATTACACCCGATAAAAAGATAATCTGGCGGTATACCGCGCCAAAAGGAAGTGAAATTCATACTGCGCAGCCAATTGACAAGGACCGGGTATTGATTATGCAAAATGGTAACCCTGTTAAGCCAAGGCTTATGATTTTTAATACTGCCACCAATGTTGTTGAAAAAGAAATGGAAATTCCAACTACTAACCCTGATAACCCGCATGGACAGTTCAGGCATATACGTATGACAAAAGCAGGTACTTTTTTAATCCCCAATATGTCTGGTAAAATAGTAGAATATGATGGCAATGGCAAAGAAATATGGGATATTACAATGCCCGGCGCATGGGCCGCAGTGCGTTTGAAAAATGGTAATACACTTATCAGCGGTGATGGAAAAGGTTTCGCCCGCGAGGTAAATTCCAAAGGGGAAATTGTATGGGAATTTACACAGAAGGATGTACCCAATATCCGTATTTTTAATATCCAGGAATTAACACGGCTGGATAATGGAAATACAATTATTTGCAATTGGTGTGCGGGTATGAAGAATATTAGCGACTGGCGCAAAACAGTCCAGGTACTTGAAGTAACAAGAGATAAAAAGGTAGTATGGGCGCTTCGCTCATGGGATGGCGATAATGATTTAGGCCCGGCATCTTCTATTCACTTACTTGATCAAAAAGGTTTGATGGAAGAATTTGGATTACAACGATAAAATCAAAATAAAATCAACCCGGAAATAATTATATGAAAAAACATGTCTTGCTTAATTGCCTGCTATTTTTTGTTACGATGATTTCAGCCCAGGATAATTCTATTCCGCATTTGCAAAAACAGGGAACAGCTACCCAACTGATCGTAAATAATAAGCCTTTCCTGATGTTGTGTGGTGAGTTACATAATTCAAGCACGTCAGATGCGCCGTACATGCGCCCCATCTGGCAGGTAATGGCAGATAAAAATCTAAATACGGTAGTTGCAGGTGTTTCATGGGAACTGATTGAAAAAGAAAAAGGAAAATTTGATTTTACGCTTGTAGATAGTATGATAACAGGTGCACGTATGCATGGCCTCCACCTTATTGTTATCTGGTTTGCCAGCTGGAAGAATAGCGCCTCTACGTATATGCCTTCCTGGGTTAAACGCGATACGGATAAATATCCGAGAGTAAAAGATCAGTCAGGGAAAACACTTGAAATATTATCAACTTTTGGAGATGCCAGTTGTGAAGCAGATGCGGCTGCTTTTAAAGCGCTGATGAAACATATCCGTGAAACAGATCAGCAGTACCAAACCGTTGTAATGGTGCAGGTAGAAAATGAAGTGGGTATTCTTAATTCGAACCGCGATTACAATGCAATAGCCAATAAAGCATTTGCCAATGTTATTCCAAAAGAATTGTCAAATTATTTAAGCAGTAATAAAGAAAAATTAATTCCTGAATTATCAAATGTTTGGAAAGCATCTGGTTCCAAAACCAACGGCAGCTGGGAAGATGTATTTGGAAAAAGTATTGTTGATGAAAAAGATTGGAAAACATTTTCTTATTACACGGAAGAATTATTTATGGCCTGGCATTATGCAAAATATATAGGCCGCGTTGTAGCCGCAGGCAAAGAAGAGTATCCGATACCTATGTTTGTAAATGCCTGGCTTAAGCAACCCGATACTAAATGGCCGGGAAAATATCCAAGCGGCGGACCGCTTCCGCAAGTGATGGATATGTGGCGTGCGGCAGCGCCTGCTATTGATATGATTGTTCCAGATATTTACATGCCTTATTTTGAATGGGTTTGTGAACAGTTTCACCGCAACGGTAATCCATTGCTGATACCTGAAACACGCGGTGGAAACATCGGCGCAGCCAGGGCTTTCTTTGTATTTGGACAATATGATGCCATGTGTTTTTCGCCCTTCGGAATAGATGGAGATTACCGCGTAGATAGTCCGCTAACTGAAGCATATGCGGTATTGGGTCAATTAAAAGATTTGATATTGCAGCAACAGGGCAAAGGTACAATGGCAGGCGTGTTAGTGGATTCATTATTGCCGGCAAGAAACTTTGATCTGGGTAGTTATCATATCGACGCACACTTAAGCACCTGGCCGCTTAAATCTTCTATCGCGGGTGGTATTGTTATCAACATTGCGCCGGACGAATTTATTGTTGCGGGCAAAGGATTGGATATTTTATTCAGCAACACAGATAAAAAAGATTTATCCCTGATAGGAATTGATATTGCCGATGAAGGAACGTTCAAAGACGGAAAATGGATAGCCGGCAGAAGATTAAATGGCGATGAGGTAAACACCAGTACATGGTCAGGGACGGGATTAAAGTTTTCGCAAACATCTTATAGTATTCAGCACGTAAAATTATACCGCTATAAATAATCAGCGATGAAAAAATTAATTACGATAGTTTGTTTACAGCTTGGTGTAATGACATGTTTGTCTGCACAATCAACCATTCAACAATATTTATCAGGTACTGATAAAGACCACACGGTGCAATGGGATTTCTTTTGCACCAAAGGAATGAATAGTGGTAAGTGGACAAAAATTGCAGTTCCATCTAACTGGGAACAGCAAAGTTTTGGCGGTTATAGTTATGGCCACGATAAAGTTAAAACTGATGAACAGGGCCTGTATAAATATCGTTTTAATGTTTTAAAAGAATGGAGCAATAAAAGAGTGTTTATTGTTTTTGAAGGCTCCATGACTGACACTGAAGTAAAAATAAATGGCAAGTCAGCGGGCAGTACGCATCAGGGGGGATTCTACCGATTTAAATATGACATCACCCATTTATTAAAATATGGTTCTTCAAATTTACTGGAGGCAACGGTTAGTAAAATGTCTGCGCAGGCATCTGTAAATAAAGCAGAACGCAACGGGGATTTCTGGACGCTGGGTGGCATTTACCGCCCTGTTTATTTAGAAATAGTTCCGGCAACATTTATTGATCGTGTTGCTATTGATGCAAAAGCAGATGGTTCTTTCAATATGGATGTATTCGCTGTGAATACCAATAGCAGCAACACGATTGAAGCACAAGTACAAAAATTAAATGGAGAAAATGTTGGCGATCCATTTGCTGTAAACGTATTGCAACAGCAGGAAAAATATATATTGAAGTATCAATTCAACAATCCTTTATTATGGAATCCTGAGTTTCCCAATTTGTACCAGGTAATTGTTTCAATAAAAAATAATGGAAAATCAATTCACCAGTCTATACAAAAATTTGGTTTTAGAACAGCGGAATTGCGCGTGCACGATGGGTTTTATGTAAATGGAACCAAAGTTATTTTTAAAGGAGTTTGCCGGCACAGCGAGTGGCCTGAGACGGGACGCACATTGAGCAAAGGCATCAGCCTGCTGGATGTTGGTTTAATGAAGGAGATGAACATGAACGCTGTTCGCATGTCGCATTATCCACCAGATCAGCATTTTTTAGATGTATGCGATTCGCTGGGACTTTTTGTGCTGGATGAATTAACCGGATGGCAGGCATCTTACGATACCATTGCAGGCAGGCCACTGGTGAAAGAATTGGTCGTGCGGGACGTTAATCATCCTTGTATTGTAATTTGGGATAATGGTAACGAAGGCGGTTGGAACCGTGCGCTGGACAATGATTATGCATTGTATGATCCGCAACATAGATTAGTGATCCATCCATGGGAAAAATTTAATGGAACGGATACCAAACATTATCCTGATTATAATTATGTAGTTAATTCAAGTTTGTACGGGCATGACGTATTTTTTCCTACAGAATTTATGCACGGATTGTACGATGGCGGCCTTGGTGCGGGCCTTGATGATTTCTGGAATTTAATATTGCAACATCCCTATGGCGCTGGCGGTTTCTTATGGGCTTTTCATGATGAAGGCATTGTACGGAAAGACAAAAAAGATAGTATTGATACCGATGGCAATCATGCACCAGATGGTATTGTTGGGCCGCACCGTGAAAAGGAAGCAAGTTTTTATACCATTAAAGAAATATGGTCGCCGGTATATATTAAACAGCATTCCATCATGCCGTCTTTCGATGGAAAATTACAAATTGAAAACCGTTACTTGTACACCAATCTCAATCAGTGTACTTTTGAATGGAAACTGGCCACGCTTCCAACAGAAAACGAACGGGGTACTGCCGCAGTAATAACGGCAGTTGGTAAACCGTCATTTTCGTCATTGGCGCCGGGAGAAAAAGGTTGGCTCCCGTTAAACCTGCCGGCATCCTGGAGTAATAATGATGTGTTGTATTTCACTGCTTTCGATCCCTATAAAAAGGAAATATTTACCTGGAGCTGGCCACTTAAAATGCCGGCGGCCATTGCCCAACAAAATATTATTTCAAAACATAAAACTACATCACCACCAATAACAACGTCAGAAGCAGACAGCAGCTTTGTTGTAACGGTTGATAATATTCAATACTATTTTAATAAAGCAACCGGTTGCCTGGGTAAGGTTGTTAATAGTCAGTCAACTGTTTCTTTATCTGGGGGCCCCGTTACTGCAGGCGTAAAACATATCCTCAAAGAATTCAAGCATTATCAAACGGGCGATCAATATATTATAGAACCGGTTTATGAAGGTGAAGGAATGTTTATAGTGAAATGGATTTTTACTGCCGGGCAACCGGTAAAATTAGAATATAGCTACTCCCAAAAAGGAGCAGTAGATTTTATGGGTATCAGTTTTAATTATCCGGAAGAAAAAATTACGGGCATGAAATGGATGGGCCGCGGACCATACCGTGTTTGGAAAAATCGTTTAAAGGGTCAGCAGTTTGGTGTGTGGGAAAAGAAATACAACAATGATGTTACGGGTGAGAGTTGGTTGTACCCCGAGTTCAAAGGATATCATGCTGACTTATATTGGGCTGTCATCGAAACAACGGAGTCTTCTTTTAAAATTTACAATGAAAACGATGGCATGTTCCTGCAAATGCTAAAACCAATGAAACCGCTAGCAGCGCCTAACAATAATACCAGTCCGCCATTTCCAGATGGAAATATTGGAATCATGAGCGCCATTCCGCCCATAGGAACTAAATTTCAATCGGCTGATAGATTAGGCCCGCAAAGCCAACAAAATATGCAATTAAATTATGCGCCGGTTAGCGGTACGTTGTGGTTTGATTTCAGACCCGCTTTGAAAGGATATTAGAACAATTTTGAGATTGCTGATTTCGAAAGGTTTATGCAATTGATTATGATTGCTTTTATTATTGTCGTTCCTATTGTATGTTATCGCGGTAACCATTGGCTGAATAATTTGCGTACAAAACAAATTTAACTGGTGGGTTTTTCTGTCAGGCAGATCAATAATGTTGTTAATTGCTTTTATAGTACTATGCCTGCGCACATTGAAAGCGTCAACGGTGAACCCGGTAAATAGTTTGCGTGCTGGATAAATTCAACATTCAATTTATTTTGAGATTTACCAGTCAGTAAGTATAATCCAAACGTTGCAGACCCTTGCAACGTGTTTAAAAGCAAAGCTCCCGGCAATTACCTGCCAGGAGCTTTCTCATGCTTGTATTCAACCTTCAACTTTTACCTTATGTTCCACGCTGCTGTTTCGTCTTTTTGATATATCATGAAGTCCATTTGTCCACATGATCCTTCTTTATTTGTAAAGATTAGTGCTAGTCTTTCTTTATAATTTCTGCGTTAACATGAATTTTTACATCTTCACCCACAACCAATCCTCCGGCTTCTGTAACAGCGCTCCAGGTAAGGCCAAACTCAGATCTTTTTAATTTGCCGTTTATTTCAAAACCAGCAACTGTTTGTCCGTACAGATCTTTTGATATTCCACCAAAATCAACTTCCAGCTCAACTGGTTTGGTTACACCACGCATGGTAAAATCGCCTTTCAATATATAATCGCTGCCACTCACCTGGGTAAGCGAAGAAGAAACAAAACTTAATGTTGGAAATTTTTCAGCATCAAAAAAATCAGCCGATTTCAGATGGCCGTCTCTTTGTTCCTGGCCGGTATGTATGCTGGCAATGTCTGCAGAAAAAGAAATTTTTGCATCACTGAAATCATCTTTAGACGATTCAACCGTTCCTTCAAATGTGGTGAATTTGCCGGTTGCATTGGAAATAACCAGGTGCTTTACTTTAAAACCCACTTCGGAGTGGACACTATCGATTACCCATTTTGACATAATTGTTATATTTAGAGTGTAAAGATAAATGTTTAAACATTGAAAAACAAACGAAATTTCCAATTACTTTGTTAATGTATTAAAAATCAGGAAACCATGAGACATGGAAATTTGCCTGTCAGGCAGGTGTTTTAACTGGTTTTAATCTCCCCAGATATTATCCTCCCCTTTAACCCACCTTTTTACCAGCTCTGTAGTTACGGATTTTGGCCTTTCTAAAGGGAAGCCCAGAGCCCTGTCCCAACAAAGGCTTGCCAGTACGCCCAAGGCACGGCTAACACCAAATAAAACGGTGTAGAATTCGTATTCAACCAATCCATAATGAACCAGCAATGCGCCACTGTGCGCGTCAACATTTGGCCATGGATTTTTTATTTTTCCCAGCGACTGTAGTATTGGTGGAACTGTATCATATACATTCCAGATAGTTTGCACCAATGGATCATCGGGCATGTGCTTTTTACCAAACTCCATTTGCGCAGTAAAACGTGGATCTGTTTTACGCAATACGGCATGTCCGTAACCCGGCACCACTTTACCTTCACCCAACGTTTTCTTTACATATTCTGCAATCTGTTCTTTGGTAGGCAGATCAGTTTTTAAATTATCCCGCAATTCAAATATCCATTTAATTACTTCCTGGTTGGCCAATCCGTGCAATGGACCCGCAAGTCCATTCATGCCAGCAGCCAAACTCAAAAAAGGATCACTTAATGCAGATCCTACCAGGTGCACCGTGTGCGCAGAAACATTTCCGCCCTCATGATCAGCATGAATGGTCATGTACAAACGCATCAGCTCTTTAAAAGTCTCATCTTCAAAGCCCATCATGTGTGCAAAATTACCCGCCCAATCAAGCAGGCCATTGGGATTTATATGCGCATTGTTTTTGTATTTTCTGCGATAGATGTATGCGGCGATTCTTGGCAACCGCGCAATTAGATCCATAGCATCATCATACGTGGAGCTCCAGTAATCTTTTTTATTAATTCCCTTGGCATATTCTTTAGCAAAATTGCTTTCTGTTTGCAGCGCCATAATGCCAACTGTAAACATGGTCATGGGGTGGGTACTTACCGGCAATGCATCAATGGTAGCAAATACGTGGTTGGGAACGTGACTCCGGCGTTGCCAAACAGATGTAACATGGGCCGCATCTTCTTCATTGGGCAGTTCACCTACCAGCATTAAATAAAATAAACCTTCAGGTAATGGTTCAGTACCATCTTTGGCTTTGGGCAATTTTTGTTGCAGTTCCGGAATAGAATAACCACGAAAACGAATGCCTTCCTGTGAGTCAAGTAAAGATGTTTCAGAAACAAGACCGGTAATGCCGCGCATGCCCTGGTATACCTGCGCCAATGTTACTTCTCCAATTACCCTGCTTCCATTTTCTTTCAGCAACTCTTTGATTTCCAAATTGGCTGCGTCTGTTTTTGCTTTGAACTTTTCTTTAATTATGCCCATGAGAAGCGGTTTATATATGGATGATGAATGATTTTTACGGCTTGCGGCTAAGTTAGCCAAACTAGGCTGCTGAAACAAAATTTAATGGAGGCTGTTTCGAAAACGGGTTAAATAATTATTAAAGAGTTAATGTAAACAGACATCCTTTTTTTAGAAACGGACATTTGATAACATCGTTGCCCGCCCGGATGAAGACCGTTCGGACAGGTGTCACTCACTTGTACTTTTTATGCGTTGAGCGGCGTTGGGTTGTCCGGCTCAAAACGGCTTCTCTATAAATGTTTTCGCCCGCGGATTAAAGAATCTGCGGGAATTTTGTGCATGAATCCTGCGGGCTACTGATAGGTCATTGCATGACCGGCAATTCTATATGCGTCGGATATTGCGCCGAAAAATAAATCTTTTGTTCTGCCTTTATATAATCGCTTTCTTTTGCTTCGAATATATTAGGCACAAACTTTTGGGGGTTGCGATCGATTACCGGAAACCAACTGCTCTGCACTTGTATCATAATGTGATGGCCCTTTAAAAATGTATGATTTACCTGGTGCAGATCGATTACAAATTCTGTTGGCTGATTGGCAACCAACGGCTGCGGATCAGAAAAACTTTTGCGGAACCGTCCCCTGAAAACTTCCATGGCTACCGGTAACTGGTAAGCGCTCATTTGGTAATTTTTTTGATCGAAAGCAGGATATACATCAATCAGTTTTACAATCCAGTCTGCATCGGTGCCGGTTGTGCTTGCAAACAGGTGCGCGGCGATCTTTCCGGTTACAGTAAGATCTTCTGTTAATGAATCCATCATAAAACTTATTACATCGGGCCTCGTATAAACAAAACGCTGATCTTCTACTTGCCATGGCCGCCAGCGGCTTCCTTTTCCATAGGTTGCTTCAATAGGTTGTGTGCGGTAAGGAACAGGTTTGGCAGGGTCACTGGTGTATGAAATGTTTCCCTGCGGAGCAGAAGGTTTTGTAAACGATGCTTTCTTATCAGCTGCTGCATACAGATTTTTGATGGTTGCTTCTTTTGGCGGCCAACTGGTATACGTTTTCCATTGGTTGCTGCCGGTCTGAAAACAATATGCCTCATCAAATTTTCCATCGCCTGTTCCTTTCAGGTAATAATCAAACCATTTTTGTTGCAATAGCCTGAACCATTCTGCCGTATTGCTGCCAAAAGAAATTTTACCGAGACTATCTGCCTTCGCAGCGGCCCACTGACCGTGGTTCCATGGACCCAGCACAATATGATTGCGGTTAAAACTATCTTTTTTTTCCATGTGCGCATACATCAGCTGCGGGCCATTTAAATCTTCCTGATCATAGTAGCCGCCAACATGCAGCTGGGGTATTTGCGCGGACTGAACATAATTCAATGGCGAATTTTTTTGCCAGAAAGCATCGTAGTTGGGATGTTTTACAAAATTATTCCAGGTAGGAATTTTGTTGTGAAAATATTTGTCGTTTACATTTTTAAGTGATCCCAGTTTAAGGTACCAGTCAAACAAATCAAATTGCGGAAAAGGAAAATCAGTATCGGTTGTTTTATCAAATTCAAGTTCATAAGAATATTCCATACCATAGCTTAAACGAAAGGCGCCGTTGTGGTGGAAATCATCGCCCAAAAATAAATCACTCATACATGCCTGTTCAGACGATGCTTTTAATGCAGGATGCGGATCAACTGCGCCTACCAGTGCCAGCCATCCCGGGTAGGAGATACCCACTATACCTGCATTTCCATTATTGTGTGGTACATTTTTTATCAGCCAGTCAACCGCGTCATAGGTATCAGTGCTTTCATCGATGGTGCCCTTTTGCATGGCATGTGTCAGCGGCTGGTGAATCTCCATCGTTCCCTCACTTTTATATTTCCCCCGTATGTCCTGTATAACAAATATGTACCCTTCTTTTGCCAGTAAACCCATCTGTGGCCAACCGTTCAGGCTAAAAACAGAATCTTTGCCAAAGCTCCAATCGGCACCATAAGGGGTGCGCTGTATTAGAATAGGTGCTGCATCCGGTACATTTACAGGTTCAAGAATAGTGGTAAAAAGTTTAATGCCGTCACGCATCGGTATCATGGCCGTTACTTTGCGGTACATGATAGAGCTGTCTTTCTGGGCAGATACAAAAGAGAAAAATAAAGTCAAACAAAAAAGTATGCAGGTGGCCTTTTTCATAAATAGTTATTGCTTTGGGATAGTACTAAGATATGAAAGTTTGACGTTCGGGCGCAGATGATTACAGGCTACCTGATACTATCGGCTGTTGATAAACGCCGGATAGCAATATTTGGAAAACTGATGATGCAACGTTGCGCAGCTGCGCGTTGTAAGAAGTTGAAATAAGGGTACGTTTTATGAAATATATAATGGCATGCGGAGCGGTAATTTTTATTGTTTTCTCAATTGCTTCCTGCGGAAAAATTTCTATTGTAAACCCAGCTGGCACTGCTTCTGTTGCCGGCAAATGGAATCTTGTGACTGATTCAGGTTTTACCGGCGTTGGTGCTGGTCATCACTGTTGATTATACCGTGCAAAGTGGCGACTATTTCGATTTCAGGTCAGATGGAAATGTATATATTAAAGAGCGCACTGTGTTGGATGCGTCACAATACAAGGTACTTCAGACACTACCATAGAGATAAGCTTATTTAATGGAACTTGTTATATAAAAAGCGCTGTCAGCCATACCGTAACCATTATTAAAAATTTTGTGTATACACCAGGCGGCGCATTTGGGAGAGAAGTAAAACTGTCCAGGTAAAATCTTTTCCAAGGTTCATTTTGAGAAAGAATGTAAGGTGATGAAGGATTTTTTAATTTTTTTCAAACATGAATGCGGTTTTTGCTTTCCATTGCAACGCTTGTAGTCTTTATATGATAGCCAAATATACAGCAGGTTGTTTCAGAAAATAACCGTTCATCTGAAAAGTTAATATATTCCTAATTAGCGGCAACTCCAGTATGAAACAATGCAGAATATAATTTTAATGATGAACTTAAAGCCTGTTATCATGTAAGCCAGGCATGGATAGAAAATTTTACATCAGTATATTTTTTTTACTATTTTTTTCTTTTACCGGATTTGCGCAGCAATACCTGGCGGGTAAAATTTTGAAAAAAGGAACGCCTGATATTGTGCCGGGTGTAAATATTAAAAACATCAACAATAATAAATACAATACTTCCGATATAGGAGGTAACTACCGCATTTTTGCAAATGCAGGAGATTCGCTTATCTTTTCTTCTGCAGGTTACCGGCCAGATACCATAACAGTGAATGGTGCTATGCTGCAGAATGAATATGATATTTATCTTGTTGCTAATGTAGTTGCGCTGGCAACTATAGAAATTGATGCTTTAAGTAAATATGAAGCAGATTCAATACGAAGAACAGAGGAGTATGCGTATATACTAAATCCAAAAAATCGGGCAAAGCTGGTGAAGACTAAAAAAGTTTCCAGCGATGCGCCGGGATTTACTGTTAGTCCGGTTACATTTTTTTCAAAGCATGAAAGACAAAAAAGAAAACTATTGGAACGGATAAAACAGGAAGATGAGAATGAGTACATTGATGCCCGCTTTACGCGTTCCCGGGTTGCACAGGTTACCGCGCTCAAAGCTGATTCACTGCAAAGATTTATGTTACTGTACAGGCCTCCTTATGATTATTGCAGGAAGGCTACCAGCCAGGATATTCTGTTATACATCAATGATAAATTAATATTATTCAGAAAAGGAGAAACTAAAAAAGGTAAATCTTAGCGGGTTGTAAAAAGCATTAGTTCTTCATTCTTTGGTGGCAGGATGATTTTTTTTTCAAACAGCAAACCCAGTTTTGTAAGCAGGTTGATGGAACGATGGTTTGTTTCCAATGTTATAGCGACTACTTTTTTCAAACCTAAGTTTTCTTTTGCAAATTGTAATACTGCAGCCGCTGATTCAAATGCAAAACCTTTGCCTTCATATTGTGGCAGCAAAGCGAAGCCGGTGTCTTCATTTTCCAGTGTATCCCTTTTTATAAGGCCGCACATGCCAATGGACGCAGCATTTTCTTTTAAAGTAATAAGCCAAAGCCCAAAGCCATTTATTGTATAGCTTGCCATGGGACCATTGATAATATAATTTTCGGCATCATGTATGTTTTTGATTCCCCTGTCGCCTATAAATTGTAACCAGCCGGGGCTGTTTACCAGTTCAAGAATGAATGGTGCATCTGCAATGGTAAGTTCAGATAAAATGAGGCGATCTGTTTCAAGAATGGTCATATAAGAAAGCACGGAGCCTAAAGGATTTCTTTCCGCAATACAAGGTAGAACTATGTAATCACTTTAATCAGTAATACGCCAATGCCATAAATAAGGGTAGCCAGAAAGATACCTTTGATGGTTTGATCTTTGCGGGCGTTTACGTAAAATGTAAATAAGACGGCGTTTGCAACAAGTGAGGTGCTGCTAACAGCGGTGAGCAGGCTTTTATATTGTTGCATATAACGCAAAAACTCAACAAAGCTTACATGATGCGTGTAAAATGCCACGAAGTAATAAACAACCATGCCGAGGATAGGACCCAGGAAGCCGAGCACAAGGCCAAAACGTATATTGTCTCTTTTGAGCATTATTGTAGCTTCCACTTTTTTTCCAATTTAGCTTTTAAAACGTAATTGGTGAGATCAAATTGTACAGGCACAACACTTATATAATTATTTTCCAAAGCCCAAACGTCGGTATCGCGTCCTTTGTCCATATTTTTAAACTCGCCGGTAAGCCAGTAATATTTGCGGTTGTGCGGATCATTTCGCTCAATAAAATCTTCGTCATATTTGGCATACGCCTGGCGGCAAACCTTTATTCCCCTTATTAATTCCGCTGCGACAGACGGAATATTTACATTCAGGATCATGTGCTTATCCAGGGGCATCGCCAACATTTTTTGTGTTAGTAACCGTACACATTTTCGGGCGGCTGTGAAATCGGCCTCGATGCTATAGTCAAGTAAGGAAAATCCTATAGAAGGAATACTTTCAATGGCGGCTTCTACTGCGGCGCTCATTGTACCACTGTAAATGACATTAATGGAATGATTGGCGCCATGATTTATGCCGCTTAAGCAGATGTCTGGTTTGCGGCGCAATACTTTATCAACGGCGAGTTTTACGCAATCAACTGGTGTACCACTGCAACCATAGGCTTCAACCCCGTCCATAAACTGAACAGGATGTAAACGCAGAGGCTGACCGATAGTAATAGCGTGGCCCATTCCACTTTGCGGCTTGTCGGGCGCCACCACCACTATCTTACCCAAATCTTTGACTGCCTCTGCAAGACTGCGTATGCCCGGAGCAGTTACGCCGTCATCATTTGTAATAAGTATAACAGGAAGATCTTTTTTTTGTTTGCTTGCCTTGGCCATGTGTCAAAGCTATGAAGAAATGAGATTGGGAAATAATGGTTTTTATTGTTCAGTGAAACAACAGCGATATAAAATAAGTGTGCTGCTAAAATTTAAAAAAGGGGTTTAGAATAAAATTTTTACATGTCAAAAAAATTAGTAATTTAGCACTAAATTAATTAGTTATGACATTCGCCGGAAAAAACCTACGCTATCTCCGTCGCCTGCGTGGCTGGACACAGGAAGAGTTTGCAGGCAAGTTAAAAATCAAACGTTCTCTGCTGGGCGCTTACGAAGAGGAAAGAGCCGAGCCAAGAATAGAAGTGCTGGAAAACATTGGTAATATTTTTAAACTTTCCCTGGATGAATTGCTCTTAAAAGATCTGGGGGATACTAAGAATAATTTTTTGGCCAAACGGCGTGCTTCAAAACTGGCATCCGGTACAACTGATATACAGTTTGTTCCTGTAAAAGCTGCGGCTGGTTATCTCGCTGGTTATGCAGATCCTGAATTTGTGGACGAGCTCAATACTTTTACTTTGCCTATGTTAGCGCCTGGTACGTATCGTGCGTTTGAAATAATTGGCGATTCTATGTTACCTACTCCGAGCGGATCTGTTATAGTAGGAGAAAAAGTAGAAAGCCTTGATCATGTAAAAAGCAGTAACACCTATATTGTTATATCGCGCCAGGAAGGAATTGTATATAAACGCGTTGTAAAAAACGGACGTTCCAAAAGCAAGCTTATGCTGGTGAGCGATAATCCTTCTTATCAGCCCTATCATGTAGAAGCAGAAGACGTGCTTGAATTATGGCAGGCCCAAATGGTTATTACTAAAGCAAGTCAGCAAAACAGGTGGGACGTAAATCAGCTGGCAAATCTCGTTACTAATCTGCAGGACCAGGTAAGCACGCTGAAGAAACGGATGAACTAATTTTGACGGGATATCATATTCTTAGGGCTTTATGAAAGCACGGGAAGCCAGGCGCAAGCTGCGGCTTATTGCGCCAGCTTAAGGAAATTTTTGGGGATGCGAATTCTTTAGAACGTCAAAGCCTGCAAGGCTTGAATATCAGTAACCGTTGGTGAA
>JBDUAY010000305.1:0-7077 GCA_040004415.1 Bacteroidota bacterium
TGGGTTGGCCTGACTATGTTTACGCCAAGAAAAAATAATAATAAAATACCTCCGGCAATAATAAATAAAATTTGTGTTTCCATTTGTTCCTCCTTTTAAATTGCTTGAAAAACAATATTGTGTTACTAATTTATTTTTGATTTTTTTTAATAATTCTGGTGCACCTTATTTGTAATTCTTTATTGCGATGTCATTTGTTCTATTTCGAACAAAAAAGGTCTTTACTATAAATTATGCTTTCAGCATTCATTCATTTTACTACCAACGTGGTAGAAAGGGTTAAAAGGAAAATCGTTTCCTTTATAGCCAGCACGCTGTGCGGAACCCGTTCATGCAAAGCCAGCATTTGTCCATTGTGTAATTCAACAGATTGAAGATCCGTATTAAATTGAAGCTTGCCTTCCAGTACTTGTACGCTAATAATGCCATCGGCAGTATGCCTTGCCATCTCTGCGCCTTCATGCAAGGCGATAAGTACAATGCGCATTCCATTTGCTTTAAAAACAGTTAGTGCATTTCTTTTGCCGTCTTTCCATGCTGACTCCTCTTTAATTTGTTGCATATACTTTGGCAAATCAATGCTGACCACCGTTGCATCAATTAAGCGATCTTCCCCGGGGCGCTGAGCGGTTGGGTCAATAAATTTTTCTTCCATATTATATGATTTAACGGGTTAGCCCGGGTGCGGGAACCGGGAAAATAAATTCACAAATTCTTCGATGATTAATTTCTCAAATTGCTTCATCATACCATTTGTTTTATTCTTTTCTTTTTAATGGCTTCTAAAATTTGATCATGTGCTTTATTGAATTTTTCAATGCCTTCATCTTCCAGTTTTTGAGTGATAGCAGTAATATCAATATTCTTGTCTTTCAATTGCGCTAAAACTGCTGCTGCTTTATCCATGTCATCTTCCAAACGGTTTTCAGGCATTCCATGATCACGGAAAGCTTCCAGTGTTTCCAATGTAATTGTATTAATAGTTTCTGCTCCTATCAGGGAGGCTACATATTTTACATCACTAAAGGTTAGGTCTTTTGTACTGGTACTGGCCCACAAAAGACGCTGACGTTTTGCGCGGTAGGGCTCAAGTGTTTTGAACCGTTGACCAGAAAAAGCTTTTTTATACATTCCGTATGCTTGCTTCGCACATGCAATGGCGACATGGCCTCTCAGATTGTCAAGTCCATTTGCAGGCAGCAAAGGATTAATCATTGTATCTATGCGACCGAGGAAAAAACTGGCAACTGATGTAATCTGATCGATAGGCTTATTTGCTTTGATCCGGTCTTCGAGGCCTGATAAGTAAGCGTTCACAACTTCCCCGTAACGCGGCAAACCAAACAACAGGGTAATATTGATATTGATCCCTTCACTGATACATTTCCTGATAGCGGGCAAACCTGCTTCGGTCGCCGGTATTTTGATCATTACATTTCTGCGCCCAACTGCTTTCCACAATTCCCTGGCCTGGCTTATCGTTCCCTCGGTGTCATGGGCAAGATGGGGCGAAACTTCAAGGCTTACAAAACCATCTTCGCCATTGCTTTCCTTATATACATTTTTGAAAAGATCAGCAGCACGTTTCATGTCTTTCACAGCCAGGCTAAAGAAAATAACTTCGTAGCTCCTTTTTGTTTGTGAAAGAGTTGCAATATCCTCATCATAGTCAGCGCCCGAACTGATCGCTTTTTCGAAAATTGAAGGATTGGAAGTGAGGCCGCTAATGCCATCCGCTGCAATCATTTTTTTCAACTTACCCGAATTCAACATTTCCCGGTCAAAAAAATCTAACCAGATACTTTGTCCAAAATTGCGGATTTGTCTTACTTTATTTTGTATCATGATGCAATGATTTTAGATTTATTAGGAATATTTTATTTCTACCAGGAATAATTGCTGCCCCACTTATCCAACGTTATAGCTTGTTTGCGGGATGCCAGTACTGCGGTGCGCCGGCAGGATTGCATATTTCCCTCTTCGTATCTCTTTCTCCAGTTCTTTATCCAGTGCAACTGCGTTTGGAAAGAGAACTTTATTTTCCAGGTAGACGTGTAAAGTGAGATTGTTTTCAAGTTCCTTCATACTTTCAAACAGATGCCTGTACGCATCACACACACCTGCTGGCAACCGGTAACCATCAGTATATGCATGAATTTGCCCCAGATATTTTGCGACTGCCAGGTATTCTTTTTGCATCAGAGTTATTGTGCCGCTAAGCAAGCCAAAATTTGTATAAGTGCTTATGTCCCTGCTGCAGCTTATATTGAATATTTCTTTGATATTGGGAAACAATATTTTATTTTTTTTCATTAGATGGTTTAGTAAATCATGAAAAAAGAGAAAGACAATTTCATTAAGTTTTAATAGTTCCGGATACTTTTCACCATGCTGACTAACCACCTCTTGTGCCAGGTCATATATAAATGTTACCTCGCGCTTTATATTATTGTGATGGGTAACAGCGATATAATCAGTGAGATCGTCAAGATTCCATTTTTCTACATCCCGTGAAGCGGTTGTTTTCATTTGTTGTAGAAATACTGTTTCAATCTCGCGATAATCTGAAGCGGTAAACGTGTTGCGTCTGCTGTATAATGATAGTGCGGGCATAATAAAGTTTTTAGTCCTGATATTGTTTTATCAGCCGTGGAATTATAAACTGGTTTCTAAAAATGAAAATAGATATTACCAACTTTTGCTGAAATGCATTTAGTTGCCTGCTATTGTTGGATAGCTATTTCATTTTTTTACAACCTATTGAAAAAGTGTAGAGAAAGTCAACCCAAGCGATGCAGAATCAAGCTTGGGCAAGTGTATTAAAGTCCTTGAAATTGGAGAAATAATAAAGGTTCTGACAAAAAGGAAAAAATTCAGTAAATGAATTGGTATCCAGAGCATTTGCATCAAGAACAAGAGGTTCTTTGATGGTACGTGTGTTTTTATATTGTGTGATACCTGTCATGGCAATGAAGTTACAAATTAATGTTACACTGTGGTATTTACAAACCCTTAAATATCGTTAATATTCCATTTTTTAATACGTCAGGCTATTGTCATTATTACCGTTTTCAATAGTATTAAACATTGTCAAAGATCTCAATCTCCGTTTTATTTAAAATTTCATTTATTTGAATCTGGCAGGACAATCTTGTTTCCTGTTTCTTAATTCCCATCTTCCCAAACTTGCTTTGTTGCTTTTTATAAAAGTCTGCCGGATTATTTTCCTCGCCCAAAATATTGACGAGGCAAGTACCACATCGTCCCATTCCTCCGCATTGTCCAAAATCCTCTGGAAATATCTTGTCTTTTAATAGCGCCATAAGATTTCTGTATTCGTTTTCAAAAGTTCGCAAAGGGTAGGCTTGTCCCTGGTAATAACCTGTAAACTCAATTGTATAAGGCCTGGCATTCATTTTTATACCTGGTAATTTAAATTCTTTGATTAATGATTATTTTTTATGTCTGGTTGGTTTACCAGGACCTTTCACACAATAAGTTTTTGATCTGCTATTTAGAAAAGCCAATTTTTGTTTCAAACATTTCTGCCCTTTGTACCGCACGCCATTTGTTTCTGCTTTTTACCCCTGAAAGGCTTCATCTGCCGCCCTGTTAAAAAGCTTCAGCCACCTCATAAAATGCGAATAGCCGGCTGGTAGTTGGGCGTGGGAAGGGAATGGGCTGACGTGCTAATTATTTTCAGCAAACAATACAGTTGTCCGGAACGAATACATTTTTTGCAGGTGTTGCGGCCAGCAATCTTTGATACGGTTATTAAAAACGGGCGCAAGTAAATCATATCTTTTTACATAGGCATAAAAAATATGGACCAGTTTTTTTATACCCTCTTTATTAAGTATGGTTTTTTCTTGTTCCATCATATTATTATTTCATATGGAGATAGGTAATCAGATAGTAGGTTACCCACCCGGCAATCCCAATAATTAATATCCACACCCATGCAGGTATGCTTTGAGGTGTTTCGCTGCCCTCAATCAGGAATTTCTTTTGATTACCTTTGCCATACGCGTTTATCATAATTGGCAGCACCCCATCTACTATAGCATTTTCTTTAATGCCATCAATAGAAATGGCCGGTCCGTTTCTAACTTCAAAAGGGATAATGCGTATTCCCTCTTTGCCCGTTGGATCTTTACTTACAATTTTGAGGATATGGTTTCCATCCACCAGTTTTCGTGTGTCCAGTTCAAAATGTACTGGTGACACGAATAAAGCAACCGGTTTTGTTTCATCATCAATAAAAATAAATATGGTGCTCTTGTCCTGCATGCTACTCAAAGTTTAAAGCAATTCGTTTAATGTGTTCTCTTTCTTTTTCTCCGGGCTTTACAAGCCATTTGATTGAAAAGAAAAGTGTCGCAAGAACAATCGCAAACATTGCGGAGATAATTAAATAATCCCATTGACTTTCAGGCCCCCCTCCATGTGTAATTCCCCTTAATATACGCGGCTGCTGCGCGTTACAGGCAGGACATGCTTTAACAGAAAGATAACCCGTGAGCCAAAGTAAAAAAAGAAGCATCCGTTTCATATAAATGATTTTACTATTATTTTGGCGTTGCTTTTAATTTTACAAATTCCATTAATTTCTTTACGTCATCCGCGGAGATTTTTTTCGCCTCATTGCCCCAGCTCGACTTTTCATGGTTCATAATGGCTGTAATTTCTTCGGCCGTTAAATTATTATTTGTACCTACCGGAGGCATTGGGCCAAACCCTTCCTGGATACGGCCACTATAACCATTCATAATAATATTTACCATTAATTCCGGATTATCGTCCAATACAACTGTGCTTGCTTTCAGCGGTGGAAACGCTCCTTTTAAACCTTGCCCGTCGGGTTGATGACAACTTTGACAGTTTGCTACATAAAGCGATGCACCGTCCAATTCTTTTGATGGCATTGATCCAGCCTCCCTGGTCTTTTCATTTTTGTATAAGAATTCAGGTGCAGGTAATCCATCCGGAAGCTTAACTTGTTTGAGCGATAATAAATAGGCGACCAGTTGAAGCGCCTCTTTTGTAGCAATCACTTTTCCGCCGGTTCCGTCCAGGTATGCATCAGGTACATTTACAACAACGTCTCCTTTTTGCGATTCTTGTTTTATTGTGAACAACCATGGATAAGCCGGCATGATGGATTCTTTCACCACAATCCTGGGATTGTACAAGTGTACAAGGTTCCATTCTTTGCCTGGCTGGCGGATAGCAATATTTGTAAGGTCCGGGCCGGTACGCTCTGTTCCCATCAGGGTAGCTGTATTGCGCCAGGTATCTGTACGTTTAATTCCGCCGTAATCGGCTGCAATACTCGGTCGTCCTCCCCAGACTTTGTCCATATCTACATTACGCACCTGCTGGGTATGGCATGCAACACAACCATTGGCGATATAAAGTTTCTTTCCGCTTACCGCATCTTCGCTCAATGGCGTTGCGCCGGGCAAAGGAGCATTATTCTTTTGGTTGTTCAAAGCCGGAATTATTGCCACCATTACAGTGAGTGCGATAAAAAAAAGCGTTGCTGTACCAAACAATTTTTTATGATTATCGAATAACTCCATGCTGAGAATTGACAAGTGATAAAAAAACTACTCTGCTATTTTCTTTTTATTTATTTTTTCGAAAGCTGCTTCTTTTACATCAATGATGCCGGTGCCTGTCAGCATCCTGTAGAAATTATAGGCAAAAAATAAATGAGAAAGCCACATCAGCGTGCCTCCGATGGCACGCCAAAGCCAGTAAGGAGCCATTGCCGCTACGCCTTCAATAAATGGTTTGCCTTGTACCCACATCCATCCTTTCATAGTGGCTCCATACATCAGGGGAATGGTATAAAATAACAACCCGATAAGCGCCAGCCAGAAGTGTGCGCCTACTGTTACCTGCGGGGGTTCCTTGCCGGTAAGCCTTGGTACGATTGCATAAATACCAGCCCAAAGAAAGAAAGCGATAATGCCATACATCGTAAGATGTGAATGAGCAACGGTAAAGTCAGTAAAATGCCATATCAAATTGGTAGAACGAAATGCTTCCGCAGTTCCCTGCATAGAACCTGTAAAATAAAAAATGATACCGACCAGGAAAAAAGGCAGCGTATAGCTTCCTGCAATTTTATACCAGCCTCCTTTGAATGTCATAAGGAAATTGGTAGTTCCCGCTACTACCGGAATAATCATACCAACGCTACCAACAATAGCGATGGTTTGCAGCCACCATGGAATCGAACTAAAAACAAAATGATGGGTTCCTATCAGTGTATAAAATAAAATCTGTGTCCAGAATGCGAGTATACCAAGACTATAAGAATAGATGGGTTTATTTAATTGTTGTGGAAGAAGGTAATAAACAATACCCAATGTAAATAGCATGAACCACATGCCAACTCCCTGGTGCATGTAATAACCCTGGATGATTGTTTCTCCCAGGCCATCCTGCCAGGCCGGTATATATGCAACCAATGCAATAACAATAACAAAAATGATCGCTGCTACGATATACCAGTTGGAAATGTAAATTTCAGTAGTCTTCCGGTTAGCAATGGTTTGCAAAAAATTAATCAGTGCTATTATTACACCAATTGCAAATAACAGCATGACCGGCCATATATACTCCCTGTATTCCCCGCCGCCGTTATTAATACCTGCCATCAGGCAGGCCGTGCCCAGCACAACGGCAGCATTTATCAGCCAGAGTGTATACCAGCCTTTTTTAATGCTGGCCAGTTTTGTATTACTGACCATTGGCACAATATAATGACCAAGCCCAAGCATTGCCAGTGATGACCATCCCCAAAATACAGCGTTGGTGTGAACGGGCCGCAGTCGCCCAAAACTGAGCCAACTGATATGATCTGCATCTGGTGCCAGGAACTTAATGCCGAGGTATTCGCCGATGGTGGTGCCAAACAACAGCCAGAAGACAGCACATCCTATATACCATAAAATAAGTTTTGACAACTGAGGATCAATATTTGGCCGTTTAACTGCTTTCTGTTTAACGGATACAAAGGTCAGACCGCTGGCTGTTCCTGAATTATTAATAATACCTTTTTCGTCT
>JBDUAY010000306.1:0-7075 GCA_040004415.1 Bacteroidota bacterium
CATTCGGGCGAAGAATACCGCATTTATCTTTTGCAATTGGTTAGAAAACTTAAGCTGGAGAAACATGTGTTATTTATGAATGAGTTTGTGAATCAAAAAAAATTATTTAAATATTTATCGGCAACTGACATTTATATCACACCATACCTGAATGAAGCACAAATCACCAGTGGTACATTATCTTATGCGGTTGGTGCAGGTTGCGCAGTGGTGTCAACTCCTTACTGGCATGCAGCAGAATTACTGGCAGGCGGGAAAGGACGGCTATTTAATTTTGATGATGACGGGCAGCTGTCATCTATTTTAATGGATTTACTGGACAATGATGAAGTGATGGAAGAACTGCGCGGTAATGCCCGTGCACATGGTTTTGAGATTACCTGGCCGAGAATTGGTAAAAAATATTTACGGCTTGGCAAAGTAATGCTGAACGAACAATTATGGTTGTCGCCTAAAAAAGATATCGCTCTTGATCCATTAATATTGCCTCCTTTTTCACTAGAGCACGTTAAAAGAATGACGGATGATACAGGCATTATACAACATGCAAAATTTGGTATTCCCAATCTCAAAGAAGGTTACTGTTTGGATGATAATGCGCGTGCATTACTAATGGTCTTAATGGCTTATAAACAAAAAAAGCATCCGCTTACACTTGAGCTGATGCCTGTCTATCTTAGCTACATTCATTATATGCAGAACGAAGATGGTACTTTCAGAAATTTTTTAAGTTTCAGCAGAAATTTTTTGGATGAAGTTGGATCTGAAGATTCATTTGGAAGAGCCATTTGGGCACTCGGTTATTTATTATGCAATGCACCCAATGATGCCTATTTTCAATCTGGCCGGGAAATATTTTTGAAAGCGATACCCAATTTCAAAAAGTTGCAATCTGTGCGGGGAGTTGCCAATACGATCATTGGCCTTAGTTATTACCTGGAAAACAACCCCGGCGATATAGGAATGGCAGAACTGTTGAAGGATTTATCAAATAATCTTATTAACCATTATAGCCATCACCGCACTGAAGACTGGAAATGGTTTGAGCCAACGCTGACCTACGATAATGCAGTGTTACCACTTTGTTTACTTCATGCAGGAGGTGTGCTGAAGGATGAAGCCATCATGAAAGTAGCAATGGAAAGCATGGATTTTTTATCATGCCTCACATTAAAAAGCGGGTGCTTGTCTGTGATAGGCAATGAGCAATGGTATAGTAAAGATGGGGAACAATCTCTTTTTGCACAACAGCCGATTGATGCAATGGGAATGGTGCTCATGTTTCAAAAAGCCTTTCATTTAACAAAAGATAAAACGTATGTGAATAATT
Source organism: Bacteroidota bacterium (assembly GCA_040004415.1). GTDB lineage: Bacteria > Bacteroidota > Bacteroidia > Chitinophagales > Chitinophagaceae > JACMLD01. Next base: position 1,331 of record JBDUAY010000306.1, read on the forward strand.
TATACACTTCATTTATGTGGTTTTTGGGTGAAAACGATTTGCGTATAAGTTTGTATGATTATGAAACAAAAGGCTGTTGTGATGGACTGGAGAGCTATGGCGTAAACCGCAACCAGGGCGCGGAAAGTACGTTGGCTTATTTGGTATCGCACCTTACGCTACTGGAAACATATGAAGACAGTTATACTCCGGACAAAAAAGATTTCCAGGTACAGCGTCCACCAGAATTTGCGAATGACAATATAAATGGTGTTGGAGTAGTATAACATGAAAATTGCACTTCTTTCTCCCATTGCATGGCGCACGCCACCCCGCAGGTACGGGCCGTGGGAACAGGTTGTGTCGGGACTAGCAGAAGGACTGGTCGCAAGAGGAGTGGACGTTACATTATTTGCAACAGGGGACTCCATCACGTCCGGAAAATTGCAATATTGTATTGATACGCCATATGCGGAGAACCCTGGTGTTGACATTAAAGTATGTGAATGCCTGCATATCAGTAAAATGATGGAACGCGCCGCTGATTTTGATATTATCCATAACCATTATGATTTTTTGCCGCTCACATATTCAGCGCTTATTAAAACGCCTGTGATAACTACTATACACGGATTTTCTTCGCCATTAATTGTACCAGTGTATAAAAAATATAATGATCAGGGTTACTATGTGGCTATCAGTAATGCCAACCGGCATCCCGATCTTAATTATGCAGCCACTGTTTATAATGGCATCAATAAAAATGAATTTACGTTTAACGCGCATCCAAAAGATTATCTTGTTTTTTTTGGAAGAATACATCCGGAAAAAGGAGCGTGGGATGCAATACAAGTAGCAAAGCAGTGCGGTAAAAAATTAGTTATTGCAGGATTGATACAGGACGAAAGCTACTTTGAAAATAAAATCAAACCATACATCAACAATATCGATATCGTATATGCCGGTAATTGCGGGCCGCAACAAAGGGATGAATTATTGGGAAGTGCGGCCGCCCTGTTACACCTGATACATTTTGATGAACCATTTGGTTTGAGTGTAGCAGAAGCGATGTGTTGCGGCACACCTGTAATTGCCTTTAACCGGGGCTCAATGCCAGAATTAATTCAGCATACAAAAACGGGTTTTCTTGTAAATACCATTGAAGAAGCTGCAGGTGCGGTTGAACAGCTTCCGGTTATAAAACGCAATGAATGCCGTCAATGGGCGATGGATTCATTTTCGAGCGAAAAGATGACAGATGATTACATTAATGTGTATAAACGCATATTACAATACTAAACCGGCACCCGTGATTTTTTCAATTCTGTCAACAGTTCTTCCAGGTTAATAGTTGCATAAGTAGATGCATGATCAGACATGGCATATGGAATAATCAGGTTATCATTACAGATCATAGAGCCACAAGAATAAACCACATTCGGAACGTACCCTTCACGCTCACTTTCATTGGGGGATAAAATAGGATACTCCAGCCGTGCAATTTCTTTCTCCGGATTTTCAAGGTCAAGTAAAGAAACACCCAGCGAATATTCACGTACAGGACCCACGCCATGCGTGACTACTAACCAACCATCTTTTGTTTCAATGGGTGATCCGCAATTACCCAGTTGAACAAACTCCCAGGGAAATTTAGGTTTTTGCAAAAGCGTTGATTTCCGCCAGATAGTAATATTGTCAGAAAATGAAATGTAATTATTTACGCCATCAATTCTGCATAGCATGGCATATTTGCCATTTATCTTACGCGGAAAAAGCGCCATGCCTTTATTCTGCGCTACTTCGCCATGAATCGGCATTACTTCAAAATGATAAAAATCCTGTGTCAGTAATAATTTTGGCAAGATGGTGATGCCATCATAGGCGGTATAGGTAGCGTAATAAGTCACCTCTCCGTTGTCATCTGTAAATTTTACAAAACGCGCATCTTCAATTCCTTTCATTTCTGTATCTGCTATCGGAAAAATAACACGTTCAGAAATTGAGGTGTCAACAGAAAAATCCATCTCGTAATGCGACGAAGCCAGCCACATAATTTCATTCAGCAGTACCAGTGCTACGGTATTATTATTAAGCATCGTTGTAGCTTCAGCAACATATTTTTTCAACTGCTCGTAGGTAAAACTTTCCGGAAGTTTATCGTTCATAATTGCATACGCAGGATTGTCTGTGCTTTGCATTTCTCCCAGCTTCTTAAAGAAAGAAGCTTTTTCATAAATATTATTTTTAACATGTTCGGGCGATTCCAGCATTCTTCCCGGAGGTTCAATAAGAATATTATTATTCTTGTCAATAATGCCTGATCTAAAAACAATAGAAGAAATATGTCCTTCGCCAGTGGCCCGGAAGCTAATGATAACGCGCTTCTCCAATGGTGCAAGCCCTGATTGATCCGGATCTTCCATAATGGATGGATTGAAAAAAGCGGCTGCTTCAATAGAATATTCCATTGTAAAATAAGCGCCAATTAATACTTTTTGAGCAGTCGAAAGGGTAGCAGGGTCAATATTTAATTTCGAAAATAAATGAACTAACTTATTGTAATTAGTTTCAAAAATCCGCGAAATACTCCGGTGTCTTTTTGAATAATCTCTTAACACCTGGAAAAGCGTTTCCCGCTGCTGTTTTTCAGGCATCGACAGAACCCGGGTAATTAAGTCAAGGCTCCTTTCTTCATTGCTATACAAAAAACGGGCAATTACACGGCTGGAGTCGGGCTGAAAGATGATATTTTTTCTGATGACAATAACAGACATAAGCGAAAAGTAAAGTAAATAATTTTAAAGGGTGAAATTATTAATTCTATCTGCAATTTTGTCTTAAACTTGGGTCTTCTTTTGAAAGCAGGAACCCTTAGCTGGTTTTCAGAAAGTATATTTATGTGGCCTTTGGTAACAGGAGGTGTTTTTAACAACAAAATAATAAATTTCAGACACAGACATTTGGTTATGGCAAAAAACAGTATAAAAAAAGAGCCACTTGTTCCGGCATCCGGCATGACGTTTTTAAAAGCACTGAAAAATAATAACAACCGGGATTGGTTTGCGGCTAATAAAAACAAATTTCTTGAAGAACAGCATTTCATAGAAATTTTTGCAGATGCGTTGCTGCAGGAACTTAACACACACGATATTATTGAAACAGTATCGGGCAAAAAAAGTTTATACCGCATCTACCGCGATACTCGTTTCTCCAACAATAAAACGCCTTACAAAACCAATTGGAGTGGTTATTTCAAACGCGCCACACACCTGCGCCGCGGTGGTTATTACTATCATGTTGAACCGGGCAACAGTTTTATTGCCGGCGGTTTTTGGGGACCAGGCCCGGGAGATCTAAAACGGATACGCGATGATATTTCTTTTGATCCTACTCCCCTAAGAAAAATATTGAAAAGCAAATTATTTACATCCACTTTTGGAATATTGCAGGGCGGGCAATTAAAAACAACCCCAAAAGGTTTTGACGCCACAAATGAAGCCATTGATTTGCTGCGCTACAAACAATTTTTATTGATCAGAAGGTTTACTGATAGAGAAGTGCTGAGTGAAACATTTCTTCAGGAAGCCAGTAAGACCTATAAAACCATGCGGCCATTTTTTGATTATATGAGTGAAGTATTATCCACCGGTGTTAATGGCGTACCCGTTTAATTTTTATTTACAAAAATCAATAAAGCCCGATTCATCATTAAGCATGACCCCTGAAATTGACTCTGAAAAGGAAAGTGCGAAATAAAATTGAGCATATTTGTAATTGCTGGAAAATGTGAAGAACTGAAAATCATTTTTGATAACTTTCAGCAGGAGCAGATAAGGATCAAGGAATCTCCATTGAACTTAATGATATGGCCTTTGGAAGCTATGGGCAGTTCACCGATAAATATGATGCTTCCTGGATTGTAATAGGAGACAAAAAGAATCAACACAGAAAACAATTCTACCAGGCATGGGTGGGTTAAATTAATATATACCTCTGTCTGTTAACAGGCCCCCTGTTTTCGTTCTTATATTATCTCCCATTTGCTATTCAGGTCACGTGCATATCTCAAACCATTACTCATTTCATATACCTCCCGGTCCTTTATCATGAATGATTTTTTATGATAGACGCGTATGCCATTATTCTCTTTTGTAAGATAATTAATAAGTGCAGGCATGGTTCCCGGCAGATCGTGCAGCCACTGATCATCTTCTTCTTTTACAAATGCCTGGCTCATAATTTTATTATAATATTTATAAATAACTAAAGTGCACCGGAATTCATGTTAGCAACCGTATTATCGCCCTCCTGTTTTACTTCCTCGTCCACACCTTTTTGTAACTTGTCCAACCAGTCACTAACATTTTCTTTCACAGCATCTGCCAAATCGCGCGACGTATCAGCAATTTTCCTGCGGGTAGCAGCACCGCTATCGGGAGCTAATAAAATACCTGCAATGGCGCCAAGTGCGGCACCCGCAATAAATCCAAGGGTTGTTTTCGTGTTTGCCATAATCTGGTTTGTTTTGCTTGTATACGGGCAAATCCGTGCCGGATTTTTCGAGCTTGTTATACTGCAAATCAGCGTGGGTTTGAGGAAATTTATCGGCAGAAATAATTATTCGTGCACGTACTACGTCCGGTTCCAGGATCATAATAACAGCAATTGATGTACACGGTACGCAATTACTGACCAAATTCGCCAAAATTCTGTAAAGTGTGTCAGACAAATGAACAAACGTCTATAGGTTTCCCGCATAAATCAGCTACAAAAGATTATGTAAGCCCTGGCGATGCTTTGGCACCATATTATCAAAGTATGTATGACCACATTTCTATTCGGGAACCTAAAAGATACTGTATGATACATTCCACCGCAGAAAAAATCGCAAGAACCAAGGCCATTAAAGTGCTGATGGCAACATGGAAGCAAAATCTTGATCTGAGACAAAAGGCATTTGTTTTATTGCAGCTGAATCCCCAGGTAAGAATTAAAAAGATGAGGAACTATCTTACACCATAGCCGAATGCTGGGCCAGCATTTATTTTGATTTATTTCCTTTTTATACAGGGCTGAAGCGCAATTGAGTTTCATTTTTTACATTTAATGATGTATCAGGTGTATGTTATTGAACTGTCAAAGAAAGTATTCACGGAGGATACAAAATTCCGCAATGCAAACCCACAGTTTAACGGCGTGCTGGAATGTTTGTATGTAGGTATGACCAGTAAGACGCCGCAAGAACGGTTTACACAACACAAGACAGGTTATATTAACAATAAAGGTCATAATCTTTCGGCAACGATCGTCCGGAAATATGGAACCTATTTGCGCCCAAGCTTGTACAATCAAATTAATACGAAACCCATGACCCGTACAGAAGCGCTTTTAATGGAAGAAAAACTGGCGCTGGAACTCAGAAGAAAAGGATATGCAGTGTGGTTTAATTAAATGTATAATCAGCCAAAGGGCGCCGATCTGGTTGAAGTAAAATATTTAGTAGTATTATACAGAATGTCAGACAAGGCATGAGATCTACTTTATCGGTTCATGTAGAGAAATATTAACTGAAACGAATGTTATAATCGGGTTTAAGTCCTTCCCATTTCACCATCTATTAACCGTTCTGCGGAAATCCGGGTGTGTTTCAGCAATAGAAATTTTGGCTGTATTATCTGTATAACACTTCCAGGCAATAAAACAGACTACTTTTTCCTGTTGCTTTAGGATGATCAAATTTTTATCCCTGAAACTTTGGCCAAGAAC
>JBDUAY010000307.1:0-7062 GCA_040004415.1 Bacteroidota bacterium
GACTACGCTGAAAACCAAAACGGCACATAAAAAATATATTCGTTTCATATTGCATTATTATAACGTGATTAAAATTTGTAACGAAAACCTGCCAGCAGGTTCAGCTGGTAAATATCCTTACCGACGACTGTCTGGTTGTTATAGGTTTGATCAGGCAGTTTGTTTCCCATCTGTGGCGTCTGGAGAATAACTGTTTTTGCTGCAGCATTGGTGAGGTTATTGACTTTACCGTACAATCCAAAGTGCTTAGCGATGCGCTGTTCAAAGGAAAGGTCGATTGCACCATAGCCCAGCATCCAATAGTCCAAATTGTAGTAAGGAGAAACCTGCGCAATCCTTTTACCAGTATATACATATGCTATCTGCAAATCGAGACCCAGCTTTGGATTTTTGTACAGGAAAGAAAGGTTACCAATATTGTCTGCCTGTCCCTGCAATGGTCTTGTCTGATCAATAACCTTACTGGTAAAGCCGGACGTTGAATTTTGATAAAAATATAATTTACTGGTTGTGATCCTTGATTTGGTGTAGGTGTAATTGGCAGAAATGCCAAACATACCGATGAATTTTGTAATGACCGCTTCGAGGCCGAAGTTATGTGCCGTGCCAAAATTTTCCGGCATAAAAAACTGCGCACTGGGGCCGCCATTTCTTACTATTGCATATTCGATTGGGTTACTGATATTTTTATAAAATGCACCAATCAGCAACTGATCGGCACCGCCGGGAAAAAATTCATAACGCAGATCAAAATTATCTGCACGGGAATGTTTCAGGCTATCGTTGCCTTTGATATCAAACAATTCACCGACAATTTGCGTCGGTATTATCTCATAAAAATCAGGCCGTACAATTGATTTAAAATACGAGAGCCTGATATTTTGTTTATCATTCAGTGCATATTTTAAATGCAGATCGGGAAGCATATCCGTATAGGAAACGGTACCGTAGCGCCCTGCGAAATTGTCAGGCATCACCGTTGTATAACCTTGCAGGGTATGTTCAATCCTTGTTCCGCCAAGTACCTGCAGTTTCTTGCCCAGCATGAATTTTAGTTGCGCAAAAGCGGCAGTAACATTTTCGTGTGAACTGTACGTGTTGGGATTGGCAGTTGTAATTGCACCCTGGCCGTTTTCTGCCGGGATGAAACTATAATTAGCTGCATTGAAATTGCTGAAGATTTGAGGTTGACCGCCCACCAGAACCGGGTCAAGCGAATAATGGTTAAAATAATTATCCCTGGTTTTGTGACGGTACATGCCGCCAAAGGAAAACTCGGGTTGCGCATCAGCGATATGCGGAGTATAAGCGAAATTTAAATAACCTGAGAGGTCCTTATCCGTATTGTGCTGCCATTCCCTGGACATTTTCTGTACAATATAGTTTCCATCACCCTTACTTTGTCTATCAAACTCTGCCATCTCCGGCACATTGCTGCTGGCAATGGCATAACTACCGGTCCAGAACACACGAAAATTACCTGTGAGGGTATGATCACCCTGCAGGGTTGAATTGTAAATTCCCTGGCGCTGCAAACGGCTGCGCCATAAAATATCTGTTATTTTATTGAGATAAACGGAATCATTTGTGAACCGGGTTTGAAACTCATCCATGTGAACGTACATATTGTATAAGGCAATCCGGTTTTTAGCATTGAAAATATAATCAATTTTGTTGTGCAGGCCCCAGCGGGTAGTTTGCGTTGAGTATCGCCGCTGGTATAAATCGCTTATTACGGATTGGTTATCCTGGCCATCCACAACCTGTGGCTGGGCATTGGGCACTAAAAAATCCGAATTAGATCCCCGGAACATATCCTGGAAAGAACCCGAAACAATAATGCCCAGTTTTTTATCAAACAGACGGCCGCCCAGGGTAAGGCCGGCCACCGTATTAACGGGCAAATTCCGGTTGCTGAAATTCAGATTGGCCCTGGAAAAATCATTTTGTGTTGCAGTGTAACTATTTCCAGATAATTCTGCCGGTGATTTTGTATTTACTCCGCCGTGCGCAAATGCCTGAAACGGCGTGGATGATGAAAACAGGGTTGAAAAACCGGAACCCGCATGGGCTGTTAATGAAAAGGTTTCGGGTGCATTTTTCATGACCAGGTTCATCGTGCCACCTACGGCGTCCCCTTCCATCGAAGCCGTTAGAGTTTTAATCACTTCCAGCCGCTCGAGCATATCGGAAGGAAAGAGGTCCATGGGTACGTAACGGTATTTTGGGTCAGGGCTTGGAATTTTTACACCGTTGATAAGCGTATTGTTATAACGTTCATCCATACCCCTGATGATGGCATATCTTCCTTCGCCGCTGGAACTGCGCTGGATGGCCACCCCAGACATTCTTTGCAGGGCATTGGCGACGGTTACATCGGGCAGCAGCTGGATGGTTTTTGAAGACAGGACGTTTTTGACGATGTCCGCATTTTTTTCAAAACCACGGGCACTTTTATCTGAGCCGGTGGTGCCGCTGCCGGTTACGATCACCTCATCGAGTTGCTGGCGTTGCGTAGTAAGCAAAAAGTCCACTGGGTGTACAGGTATCCCCGTTGCTGCTGTTGCTTCGACAATGGCAGGCAGGCTATAGCCGGTCAATGTTACTTCTATCCGATAGGTCCCTGGTTCCAGTTTTTTGAATACGTAGGACCCATCCAGATTAACAATAGTTGTATAATGTGTCTTTAATAAATGCACAGTGGCTCCTGTAAGCGGCTCGCCGCTGCGGCTGTCAAATACATGTCCGCGGATGGTTTGCGCGGAAGAGAAAATACTTATGCCAATTGTAATGAATGCCAGTATGTATTGTTTGCAATATTTAAAATGAATAGTACCCATACATCAGTTGATTTTGATATCGGGTGCAATATTTCAATAAATATTTCTTACCTGGTGATAGTCCTGGTTAATTATTGATCTGATAATAAACTGGTAACAATTATATAAAACGATCTTCAGATTGTTTTCAGAATCTTGTTATAACGAAACAGATACCACCGCACCCCATACGGGTAAGTTTCCGGGATGTTCCGGGTCGCTGTTCCACAGGTATTCACGCGCAGTCAGCTTTTTTGCGCCAGTATCAATACTGATCACGATAAACGATAATTTAGTTTCATCTTTGGCGGAATACTTTCCTTTCATGGGCGAATCCGCCCGGAAACAATGCAGCTTTGTAGTATTGCCCGGGGCCTGCCAGTCATAAAATTCTGTATAATTAGAATGACCGTGAAAATATGTTTTGATGGACGGATGTGCCTTCAAAAATTTTGCAAATTGTTTTCGTTCAGTAATTGCGCTGTCTGTCACCCGGAACCCGTCTTTAAATTTTTCCGTTAGCAGGTTTTCAAACTTATCACTGTCATTGATCGAATGATTGCCATTCGGGTTAATAAAAAACCTGGCGTCAACATCAGGCATGGAGTGGGTGAATAACAAAACAGGGCTGCCACGTTTTATTTTTAGCAAATCTTTTTCCATCCATGATCGCTCCGTCGCATCCGGCCAAAGATTAACAAATACAAGATGCATGCCACCGGTTGTTATTGAATAATGGATTTTATCCTTTATATAATTAAAATTGCCACTTTTTCTCTTTATTACAGGATGCATTTCCATATTGTAAATACCAATCATAGAAGAAGCATCGGTAGCAGGGTTCAAAGTTCTTCTATAGCCAATGGCATTGCTCACATCATGATTGCCAGGCGTAAGCAGAAGCGGTGTTCCCGTGCCAGCAGCGGTTTTGAGGTTTAATAACTGCGCGTAAACTTTTATAAATTCATTCCAGGACGCTTCAGCACTTTGTATGCCCCCTTCTTCCCGGTTAGCAATATCGCCTGTAATGATCAGCCCTTCGATGCATTTTATTTTTTGCCCCGCGGCCACCGCCTTGTCGCCTGGTAAAATCATTTCCGGTAGCCTGTTCATCTGTTCCACCATAGCTGCATTCACAGCAGCTGCAGGTACATTTTTTTTTCCGCGGAAACTGTCCTTTAACAGTCCAAAATGCACATCGGAAGTAAAAATGAAATGTATGATGCGATCTTTTTTGAAACCTGTTTTATGAGAAATGAATCGCTGCTGAGCCTGGGTTGCCTGTAGAAAAAGAGACATCACTGTTACCACCATCAGCCCTTTTGCTTTTATCATTTGCATTTTAATTTGCACAAAATTCATCTATTATTGGTACCAGCTTCATTGTAATTATTAATTTATCATTAAGCTGTTGTGATTTCCGCGAACCTTCCTATATAATTTTCCCGGTAACACAATTCATTAGTTTCGTACGTTTGTCTGAAGCAAGTCAGGGGGTAGCAGGGTAAAATGTAAATCTATGCGGGTATTGGGCCCCCAATTTGTATATCATAGCACGCAACTTCACACTATTTAAAATAGAATTTTGGACACTTATACGTTTAAAGGCAAATGGTTTTTTTTGCCAATACTACTCATTGGCTTTATTGTATTGCAAATTCCTGCGTATGCACAGGCGAACCACCGGCTGTTGCAGGGAAAGCATAATAAGTTCGCTGATTCGGTCGTCGTCACCGCTGATACCTCGGTACCGGTACTTATCAATAAAATCGAGAATTATTCTTACATCATTGATCACACTAATTTTATATTTTGAAATCCGCTGAACCTGGCGCCGGTGTACCCCGACCTGAACCAAATGGAGAAAAGACTGGAGAAGATTAAATGCTGCACCCATAAATTATTTAGTGCCGGATGGAATTTCTGTACCAGTTACCAGATGTGGATCCTTTTTGTTTCGGGCAGGTACATGGAATCACCGGGCTGTACATCGAACGCTTCATAGAAATGTGGATTGTTCATCAATGGTCCGTTGACACGCCACATGGGAGGAGAATGCGGGTTATTATTTATCCACAGGCGCAAAAATTCATCTTTCATTTTTACACGCCATATTTTAGCAACAGAAATAAAAAAACGTTGATCTGGTAAGTAGCCAGCAACCTTTGTTGTATCATAACCTTTTTTGGTCATTTTAAAAGCGTCCCAGGCAATAGCAACGCCCCCGACATCTGCTGCATTTTCGCCCACGGTCATCGCGCCTTTGACATGCAGGGTATCGAGTACCGTAAATGTATTGTAGAGGTCAATGACCTGTTGCGTTTTTGCTTTGAACTTTGTATAATCCTCCTTCGTCCACCAGGATTTCACGTTGCCGTCTTTGTCGTATTGAGCGCCCTGGTCATCAAAGGCATGTGTAATCTCATGACCGATAACCATGCCGATACCCCCGTAGTTGAAGGCATCATCTGCGTTGATGTCAAAATAAGGTGGTTGTAAAATAGCCGCCGGAAAAACAATTTCATTGGCACTCGGGTTATAATAAGCAGTAACGGTGGAAGGCGTGGTGAACCATTCAGTTCTGTCCACTGGTTTGTTGAGTTTTGCCAGTTGAAACTGGTAGTTATTAGCTGATGCTGCTATTGTATTTTCAAAATATTTGTTTTTTACAATTACCACATCGCTATAATCCCTCCACTTATCAGGATAGCCAATCTTTTTTGTGATAGTGAACAATTTTTCTTTTGCTTTTTGTTTGGTGCTGTCGCTCATCCAGTCCAGCATGTCTATTCTTGCAGCGAGTGCTTTCTGTAAATTATTGACCAGGTCCAGCGTACGGTTTTTTGCATCTTCCGTAAAATATTTCTTCACGTATAATTGTCCGAGCGCTTGGCCCAACAATCGGTCTGCGGCACTGGCCATTTTTTCTCCACGTGTTTTTTGCACGGCCTGTCCTGATATTACTTTGTTCAATTCAAATGAAGCATCCACAAAAGGACGACTTAAATCATCTGCGTAATGACGAAGGGTATATGCCTTCAAATAAATTTTCCAATCGCTGATGGGAATTGATTTTAATACTGCATCCAGCTTTTGGTAATAAGCAGGTTGTGCCACATCAACAGAATCTGTTTTCGCACCTAAATCATACAATATCTGCTGCCACCCGATATTTGGTTGTTGCTTTACAAGGGTTGCGACGCCCATCATATTATAATTGGCATTTACATCGCGGAGTTCAATATTTGTTCTATGCGAAACAGCGAGCTGTTTGTCTATATTATAAACAATCTCTGCATCTTTCGGATCATTGCCGGTTAGCTGGAACAATTTAGCGAGATAAACTTTGTATGCTTGCTGAATTGCAATCGTAGGGGAATCTGTTTTAAAATAATAATCCCGCTCTGGTAACCCAATACCAGCCTGGTAGACATGTGCAATATTCAGGTTGCTATTTTTATTGCCCGGAGCTACGCCAAAAGCCAGAAAAGAAACATTATTTAACCGGGCCTCTTTTGTCACAAAAAGCATCAAAGAAGAAAGATTGGTTATGCTATCAATACGGGCCATGATCGGTTTAACAGGATCATAACCACGCGCGTTCACCGTAGCCGTATCCATGCCCGATCCGTAAAAATCACCGAGCTTTTGTTCTACACTCCCCTCCGTGTTACTGGCTTTTGAAACACTGTCTAGTATGCCCTGTAAACGCAGGCGCTGCGGATAATTCATAAACATGTATGCACCCACGCCTGATTGCGAAGGAGGTATCAGCGCCGAATCATTCCAGCGACGGTTCACATACATAAAAAAATTGTTCCCCGGTTTAATAGAAGAATCAATACCCTCTATCCCCGTCGTAGTCATTGTACCTGGTATGCTTTTGCATCCCAATAACGAAAACAATATGCAGAAAAAAAATAGTAATTTTTTCATAACAGTTCAAATATTGAAATTGATTATTACCGAAGATAGTTTTTATTGCGATTCTTTCAGGAATGCAAAAACCTGCAAGTAATTTATTGCTACAATAGTGAGTTATCTGGCATAGCATAGTAGGATCCAAAAGGAAAATTCAAATTGTACAATTCGTCGCCTAAATAGCGAATTGCGCGAGGATCAAATACTGAAAGGCAAAAGAAAAAGATTACACCACTAAAAATAAAAGAATGCTATTATGGCACTGCACAACGGTGAGAATGAACAATGTCTGAAGAAGACCATAGATATGACCCGCATGATG
>JBDUAY010000308.1:0-7045 GCA_040004415.1 Bacteroidota bacterium
CCTGCTTCAATTGAAAAGCCAGCCGGGGGTTGGATCAGAATTTTATTTCACGCAAGTTTTTCCGCTGACGGAAGAACAAATAGAGACGGAAAACACCGTTCAAAAACATGATGTGCATGAAATAAAAGGATTGCAGGATGTTGGTATTTTACTGGTTGAAGATAATCTTCTAAATATCATGGTGGCACAAACGTTCCTGGAACGATGCGGAGCCGTCATTGATATTGCCATGAACGGAGAAGAAGCCGTAGAGAAATTTGATGCATCCAGGCACCGTCTTGTATTAATGGATTTGGATATGCCGGTGATGGATGGTTACGAGGCTACCAGGCAGCTGAGAAAAATGGGAGAGACTTTACCAGTAATAGCGCTTACCGCCAGCTTGCCGAAAGAGGTAGAAAGCGAAGTATATGCAGCAGGCCTTACAGATATTATTGTAAAACCATTTAATCCCGATGAATTATGCCGGGTGATACTCCAGCATTTAAAAGCAATAGCGGCTTAGTACATAGGAAATATTTTATTTTATTTTAAAACAATCGAAAAGTAGTCAGGCTTCTTATTCTTGCTTATCGCTTTCTATTAGTCTTATTATAAAACGCGTATCACCGGATTTGGCGATGTTTCTTCTCCAGGTATACATATTTATCCCAACCATTTATCAACCAGGTTTATTATAAATTGTATGGCAAAAATTACCAAGTTCAATTAGTTGATATTAATTAATGGAAATAGCGCTGCCCGGCGATACAGAAAATCGAATCAGCAGAATATATAATATTGGAAAATTAAATCCGGGAATATATTTTCTCCGCGTATATACATACAATGGGATTGCAATATCCAAAGCAGTCTTCTAAAGAATAATAGCAAGGTTCTCTTAAAAGATTTTATGAAGAGGAGATCGTTCATCAATACCGGTAACAAACCGCGTTAACATTCATACCAGCGCCGACAGATGCGAAAAGAATAACGTCACCGCTCTGTACGGCATGATCAGGTAGTTGCTTTTTTAGCACGAGGTCATAAAGCGTTGGTACGGTGGCAACAGAACTATTACCCAGCCAATGAATGCTCATAGGCATAATATGTGCGGGCTGTACGTCAATATTATAAAGCTTATAAAATTCTCTCACCATGGCATCATCCATCTTTTCATTTGCCTGGTGAATAAATATTTTTTTTAAATCAGTAATGGCAACACCACTTTTATCAAGGCAATCTTTCATGGCAGCCGGCACATGCTTCATGGCATATTCATACACTTTACGGCCTTTCATCTTCATGTAACGCACCCGTTCATCACTTTCAGGATAGTTTGATTTACCCATGTCTATATAATTCACTTCTTTCACGGTATGACTTTGCATGCTGGCACTTAAAATCCCTTTTTTTCCTTCGGGAATATCTTTGTATTCCAGTACGCAGGCACCTGCCCCGTCAGCAAAAATCATACTGTCACGATCATATAAATCTATAACCCTCGACAATGTTTCTGCGCCAATAACCAGGCATTTTTTTGCAAGGCCTGCTTTGAAAAATGCATCGGCCTGGATAATGCCCTGTATCCATCCCGGACAACCAAATAAGATATCGTAGGCAATACAACCAGGATTAACAATACCGAGCCGGTGTTTTACCCTGCTTGCAAGTGATGGCACAGCGTCCGTCTGTATCGTTTCTTTTACGACATCGCCAAAATTATGTGCCACAATTATCTGGTCGAGCGTTTCAGGATCAACGCCACTATCTTCTATTGCTTTTTGCGCTGCAAGGGTTGCAAGATCAGATGCATTCATATTATCTGCAGCATAACGGCGGTCGCTGATACCTGTTATTTGTCTGAATTTTTCGACTACATCTGTTGAAGGCGCCTCCAGGCGATGATGATTATCTGTATAAAAGACATGCTGAAAAAAATCTTTATTAGATTGAATATCCGGCGGAATGTAAGAACCTGTACCAGTAATAACAGAACAAAGCATAAGCGGGCAATCTTTTATGTAATTGGGTGTGTTGGGGCGAAAGGTAACTAAAAAAATCAGCCATTTTTTTTTTCGGCCTTTTTACAAATCAAAACAGAGCGTTTTGAAGATTTATTTGCCCAAATTTCTACAAATTTTTTTAACAATTTTTTAATTTGGGATTACATAACTATCTATAAATGTGCTGATAAGGATCATTAATCTATAAAACTGGCACAAGGGCATATTAATTGTCTTTTAGGTTTCAGCAAATATTATCTAACTATAAACTCATTTGTTATGGAACACACTAAACCATCAAGGTCAAAAAAGAAAAGAATTCAACCTATTGTATTTGATTTAGTAATAAATAGCAAAATGTATACAGTAAATGCAACGCCTTTCCCTACGGCAGCTGGTGATATATTATATAGAATCAGTTATAACAATGGACCTGTCCATGTTTTTGGATGGGACGAAGGTTTAGATCGTTATGCGGAAACAGACATGGAGGCCGACATCATTCCGCCAGTTATAGAATTGGCAATCTCCTCAAAACTGAATGAATACGCATCACAAATGCAGCATGCGGCATAAAATAGTATAAAAATATTCTGAAAAATAACCAGGAAAATTGTGGGATTGATTTGTCCCTGATGAACAAGACCGGCATACCTGGATAAGGTATGCCGGTTATTTTTTACGCTAATAATTTTATACCCGTTTCTGTAAATATAATTTTGCGTTGCTTGTATAAATTTCCAGTCACCATTTTAAACGTCTTCTTACTCATACCAAAAAAATCATAAATCTCATCGGGCGAAGATTTGTCGTAATAAGGTAAATAGCCGTTATTTTCTTTTATCAATCTTAATATCTTTTCTGATTCATCTTCTACTCTTTCATAACCCGGTTTACCTGCAGCAACATCAATTTTATTATCGGGGCGGATGTGTTTGATAAAGCCTTCAAACTTATCACCTACCTGTATATTTCTGTAAATTTCATTGTGGTGCAAAACACCTGTATGCAAATTGTTGATGATTACAACATAACCTATGTCTGACCTGCGATAAACAATTAGTTGCACCAATTCTTTTTCCTGTACAGTTAGTTCATCATTGCTTAATTCAAACTCAATTTTTTCTGTGGCAGCGGCGCGACCGGTTTGTTCATCAATGTAAATTTTTACCAGGTAATCTGCGCCTTCACGCATGCCACTGAGTTGTTTACTACGCGGAACAAATAAATCTTTCATCAGGCCCCAATCCAAAAATGCGCCCTGGTTGGTAACGCTAACAGCTCGTAGCATCGCAATTTCTCCAACTATAGCAAAGGGCCGTTGGGTAGTAGCAATTAACCGATCTTCAGAATCATGATACACAAAAACTTCCAGTACATCGCCTACTTTGGTACGCGGTGGTACAAAGCGTTTCGGCACCAGCAAGCCGTCCTGTCCGTCTTCTAAAAAAACACCTACCTGTGTAGTTCGCTGAACGGCCAGTTTATTATAGACACCTACTTTAATCATACATAAAATTAAACTCTGCGCAAGGTAAGCAATGCAAGCGGTTGTGTAGCGCCGGGAACCGTTTGCAGGTACCGAAGCGTTGGCAATGCAACAAATCTTCACCTGATATGTAATTAACAAAATGCATTTTTGCACTATATAAATAAATCATGGCAAAACTATTTACACCGCTTACTATTAAATCCGTAACGTTTAAAAATCGCCTGATTGTTTCGCCAATGTGCGAATATTCTTCTGTAGATGGATTTGCCAATGAGTGGCACCTGGTACACCTTGGCAGCCGCGCCGTTGGTGGCGCCGGGTTGATCATTACCGAGGCAACGGCAGTATCTCCGGAAGGCCGCATTTCACCGGACGATTTGGGCATCTGGAAAAACGCCCACCCGGATAAGTTAAAAACCATTGTTTCTTTTATTCATAAACATAAATCTGTGGCAGGCATTCAACTGGCCCATGCCGGCCGGAAAGCCAGTTTCCCCGCTCCATGGAAGGGCACTCATCAAATTAAAAAAGCAGACGGCGGCTGGCAAACAGTATCCCCGGGTGCCGTGCCCTTTTACGAAGGCGATGAGCCACCTGAAGAATTAAATAAAGAAGGTATTGAAAAGATAATTGACGATTTTACGACTGCCGCGCAAAGAGCCCTGAACGCGGGGTTTAAAGTAATAGAAATACATGCTGCACACGGATACCTTATTCACCAGTTTTTATCGCCCTTAACAAACCACCGTACAGATGAATATGGTGGCTCTTTTGAAAACAGGATACGTTTATTACAAGAAATTACCCAGGCTATACAATCAGTTTGGCCGCTCGAACTGCCATTGTTTGTACGCATCTCCGCTACTGATTGGACCGAAGGTGGATGGAACGAACAGGATGCTGTTCGACTGGCAGAAATACTGAAAAATATGGGGATTGATTTAATTGATTGTTCAACGGGGGGTAATGTAGCGGGCGCCAAAATACCCATTGGTCCGGGTTACCAGGTTCGCTTTGCTGCACAGATAAAAAAAGAAACCGGTGTTTTAACAGGCGCTGTAGGTATGATCACCAGCGCCGGACAGGCAGAAGAAATTTTGGTAAAAGACGAAGCGGACTTTATTGTGATGGCCCGTGAAATGCTGCGCGACCCCTATTTTGCCCTGCACGCTGCACAACAATTGGGTGCGGATGTAGAATGGCCGGAACAGTATCTGCGGGCGAAAAAATAGATTTTAAACTTAGTGTGCTGCTTTGAAAAAATACCTGGTCGTCAGTCTCAATACTACAATACTTTTTGTAAATTACTATCTGAACAGACTGAAAACAACCTTTCATTTTTTGCGGCAGTTGAATGTTTTATGTTGAACAGGCACTTTGTCATATTGCTTTTGCTATCAACCCACCTTGCTGTTGCCCAGCAAAAGCAAGTAAGCTTTAGCGAGATTGATTATCGCGTACGGACAATAGAACCAGCACCGCCCGCCCGGTTGGCGTACGAGCTCACAAAAGATTATACAACGGATAAAGAAAAACTAAGGGCCATTTTTAGTTGGATCGCAGAACACATTACTTACCGTATTAAAAGTAATTACAGAAATATACAGGGCAGCAGCCGGTTAAACCAAACTGATGTTGCTGACAGTTTCAAATGGCTATCAGGAAATGATTTTGTAGCAGAAAATGTTTTGCAAAGCCGGTCAGCAGTATGTGATGGCTATGCAAGATTGTTTAAATCACTTTGCGATTATGCAGGTTTACGTTGCGCACTTATCAATGGCTATGCAAAAGGCGATTTTATACGGCAGGCAAAATTTCGTTGCAATCATACCTGGAACGCCGTGTACATCGACAGTACGTGGCGCCTGCTGGATGTTACCTGGGCCAGCGGTTATACCAATTACAGCGGCGATGAATTTATTAAACGTTATGACGACACCTATTTTCTTTCTTCGCCCGAAGATTTTATACGTGATCATTTTCCGGATGATTTAAGATGGACGCTAATGGAAAAGCCAACACTGCCGCATGAATTTACTGATGGCCCGTACCGGAACAGATCTTTCAACAAATATAAAATTACTTCGTACCTGCCGGCAACGGGTATTATTGAAGCATCTGTTGGAGACACAGTCGATATAACACTTGAGACAGGTGATGCACAGGCAGATAGTAAGATGGCTATTGATACCCTGACCGCATTCGACAGTAACATGCAAAAAATAATTTCTTCCGTTGCTTTTTTAGAACCGCTGGCAACAGAAAATAACAAACAGAAATTACATTGTACTTTTGTGGTAGAAGATAATAATATTGCATGGCTGCATATTATTTATAACCACGATGCTATTCTGCGCTACCGGCTAAAGATCAAAAAAGAAAAAAGCAGCCTGGCTGCTAAATAAAAAATGCGGTTACGCTGTTTTAATGTTTCGGGGAGGGTAAGCTGGCATAATTTTTTTACTACTACAGGTAATAAAATAAGTATATGAAAACGACTTTTTTCATTTCGTTCGCAGCCACCTTGCTATGCTGGAACACGGTCTCCGCAAACAGGTATAATAGTTATTTTTTGATGCGTGCATCACACAAGAAAACGGCTAATGATGTAGCAGATACAGCAAGTTTAAATGGCCGGTGGTTTCTGCAGGCATTGCTTTCTTCTGATACGGGCGCAGGTAAAATTCCTGTTTTGCAAATCAATCTTTCATCCGGCACATTTAGCGGCAACACAGGTTGCAACAATATGCGCGGCAGTTTTAAAAAAACAGATACAAGCCTGGCTTTTGATCAGAATATAAATACAACTAAAATGAATTGTACCGGGTACGACGAAGCCGCTTTTATTCGAAGTTTGTTACATACCAACGCGTATAAAATTGAAAAAGGCGTTTTGATATTAATGTTTGATGCGACGGAATTGTCGCGCTGGACCAGAAGGCCCAACCGTAAAATAAAAATGAATAAGGCCTGATTATCTTAGAAGCTGTCTAAAAACTATATAAATTAAGACCCGGCCGAGGTTTATTACATCAGCCAAGCTTGTTTTATAGAAGTATACCCAGGCCCCAGACTTTAAGTAACGCCGTGCCGTCAGGTTGGGGCTTATTGATACAAAATCGCCGGCATTCGTCAAAACAAATTTCAGCTAATGCCAATATACGAAATGCACCAAACCCTGTGGCCTGGAAGCAATATTGCGTTTTATTAAACCGGATTTGCGTAAAGATTTGCCAGGGACAAAAGGGATTTTACAGATTCAGTATTAGGACTCCGTTAAGACATATATTCGACAAAAAATTGTAATTTTCCTTTTTACCGAAACATTTTTAAACTCAAATTGCAGTACATTTATCAATAAATAATTTATATGTCACTCATACCAAATAAGAAGAATAAAAAAGATAATCGTCCTGGTGGTGGACAACCAACCGGTAAGCCAGGCGCACAAAATGCTAAAGGAAAGGCTAATACAAAAGCGGCAACCAGGAATACCAAGTTGACTGGTGGCTCACAGCGTGGATCTTAATTGGTCTGTATTTTTATTTTGCTATGTGTTTGACAGAGT
>JBDUAY010000309.1:0-7034 GCA_040004415.1 Bacteroidota bacterium
GCGGAAGCTTATATCAAAGGGTTGCGTGGTTATGATATTGAAACGCTTTACCAGGCGCTGCTGCATGGTGCGAATAATGAAGGCCCAAGGGCTACCGGGCGCAGGGGCGTTACTTATTACAATGACCTGGGGTATGTTCCGTACGATGTAAAGATTAACGAAAATGCGGCCCGCACGCTGGAATATGCGTACGATGATTATGCGATATACAAATTGGGTAAAGCGTTGGTCAAGCCGGAAACGGAAATTGGCATCTATAAAAAACGTAGTATGAACTATAAGAATTTATTTGATTCATCCACAGGTTTAATGCGTGGCAAAAATAAAGATGGCAGTTTTCAAACACCGTTTAACCCGTTTAAATGGGGTGATGCTTTTACAGAAGGAAATAGTTTGCACTATAGCTGGAGCGTCTTTCATGATATTCAGGGGTTGGTAAAATTAATGGGTGGTGAAAAGAAATTTGTTGCAAAACTTGATGCTGTTTTTTCTTTACCGCCGGTATTTGATCAAAGTTATTATGGAGAAGTGATCCATGAAATCCGTGAAATGCAGATTGCCGGAATGGGCCAGTATGCACACGGTAATCAGCCTATCCAGCACATGATCTACTTATACAACTATGCTGGTGCGCCGTGGAAAACACAATATTGGGTAAGAGAAACCATGCGTAAATTATATAAAGCCACACCCGATGGATATTGCGGAGATGAAGACAACGGGCAGACCTCTGCGTGGTATGTTTTTTCAGCAATGGGATTTTACCCGGTTACGCCGGCAAGTGATCAATATGTGCTGGGAACGCCATTATTCAAAAAGTTAACATTGAGTCTTGAAAATGGAAAACAGGTTGTTATTAATGCCGCTGCCAGCAGTGATGCAAATAAATATGTAAGCAGTATGATGTACGATGCAAAACCGTTTAGCAAAATCTGGATCAGTCATTCCTCATTGCAAAAAGGTGCTGTGCTGCGTTTTAATATGTCTGCAATACCCAATAAACTGAAAGGCATTAATAAATCTGATTTCCCTTATTCAATGTCTGATGAGAAATAATTGTGGGAATTTTGATTCGTGGGAATAGAGGATTATTGGATTATATGATTTTGATTTCTCATGCCTCCCCGCAGAAATCTGCCAAAAGCGAATTTTCTAACCTGACAAATCAATTGGGCCATGGCATCCGGAAAAATCTTTTATTTCAGCACAAATGAATCCAATATTTGCTCACCAACTGGTTTAAATAATTCAAACTTTAATACATCCGTTGTAAGTGTTAAAACGTAAGCTTTGTTATTCGCAATAAAATAATATTGTTCAAATTTAAGTTTGTTGACGCCCTGGGTGGCAGTATATATCATTTTTTGATACGTTGCAGTGGCAATTTTAATTCTTACCGACAGTTCAATTTTAGAATCAACTGCCATCTTTTTTATTTGCCCGGTAGAAATCGCGGTATACTTATCAAGATCCATATTCATTCCCTGCACATGCTGAATTAATACATTTACATTTTCCCGAAAATTGTCGGTCGCATTTTCAAGCATTGAAAACAGTATCAGGTCCGTGCCCATTTGTTTTGAACTATCAATGGTCCAACTGGAAGGTAATTGAATTGTATATTCTTTTTTGCTAAGCCTGATCCATTTTAGGTTAAGCCCTGCTTGTGAAAAACAAACAATTGCTAAAAGAATAGCCGCTACAGTTAGTAATAATTTCATATTGCTATTAATGAAAGTTTCTGTGGTATGATTTGTTTATCGTTGTATTAGTTTTGCTATACCAAAGGCACAAGCTGCTGCAGCCGCACCAATCAGCGTAACGCGTATAGCACCCATCCATGGACTCACACCCGTTATTTTGCTTTTAAAAAATCCGAAAATAAATAAGCAGCAAAGGGTAATGACGGCAGATATTTTTAAGCCTGTGGTACCATCTGCTACAAAAAAATACGGACTCAGCGGAATAATGCCGCCCACTATATAAGATGCGCCGATATTAAAAGCACTTTTTCGGGCGCGCCGTTCATCTGGTTTATCCAGGCCAAGTTCATACTTCATCATGAAATTTACCCACTTCTCTTTGTCTTTTGTCATTTCATCTACCGCCTGCTGCTGCACCGCTTCGCTCAATCCTACATTTTGAAAAAATGCTCTTACTTCTTCTTTTTCTTTATGCGGTACACTTTCTACTTCTTCATATTCTCTTTTCAATTCAC
Source organism: Bacteroidota bacterium (assembly GCA_040004415.1). Lineage (GTDB taxonomy): Bacteria > Bacteroidota > Bacteroidia > Chitinophagales > Chitinophagaceae > JACMLD01. The sequence continues at coordinate 2,219 of JBDUAY010000309.1, forward strand.
TATTATAATGATCTATTTCTGTTTTGCCCGCAAGATAACCGCCAAGACCCATAGCAATAGATCCTGCTGCAATTTCAGCAATGCCTGCAATAATAATAAGGCTTGTAGTACTTACGGCACTGCTAAGGCCGGCGGCCAGTGCAAAAGGAACAGTCAGCCCATCGCTCATACCAATTACAATATCGGTGAGCAGTGCCGAACTTTGCAGGTGCGTTTCTGTATGATCATGTGTATGGGTTTCCAAACGTATCTGCAAGATAAGAATTAGGGTTCATCATCGCACCAAAATAAGCGGACCCTTTTCCATTTTTATAGCAGCCCCGGAAAACTGGTAAATGCAATACCAGACCAATGTGCCAGGTGGCTGACGCCTGCTTTTATATATTCCATTCCATCCAGTTTTATAATCAGTTGTCTCAAATACTTTTTCCCCAAACCGGTTATAAATATTGAGTTTGTAATTTACAGGCACACCACGTATAACCGGTTTCCATGTATCATTATTGCCATTGCCATCGGGTGTAAATGCATTGGGAAAATAAATGCCATCAACACAATTTTTACTGCTGCTGACGATAACCGTGTCGCGCGCGCTGCAACCATCTGCACTGGTAACCTGCAGCCAGTAATGGCCGGGCGTGTTAATAGATACCGATGCATTGGTAGAATGATTGAACCAAAGATAAGCGAACCAATTACCGTTTGCTTTCAATTCAAGTATTTTTCCATCACAGATCTCAGCGGGCGCTGGAAGAAAATTTACCGGTAATGGGTAGATGTTTTTTAGAATGATGGAATCTTTCGAAATACAACCATTAGCCGCTGTTGCATGCAACCAATATAATCCTTGCTGTGTAACCGTATATTTATTATTAACAGAACCATCCTGCCATTCATAGGTGGTGAATCCGTTGGGTGCCTGTAATAATAGGCTATCACCTTTACAGAAGCTTGTGTCGTTGCCAAAATGTATAGCAGTCGACTGCTTTACCGTAATGCGGATAGTGTCAACAACGGAGCAACCGGGTGCAACCTGTGCTACCACTGTGTACGTTGTATCCGTTGCCGGCCAAACTTTGATCGTAGCCGCTTTTACATTGTTGATATTATAATTGGCCGCCCAGGAATATGATTGAAAATTACCGGGCGCCGTAATGGTAAGTGTATCATTATTGCATATTTGAAGGTCAGGGCCGAGATCAAAAGGAACAACCGGCGCCAGTGAAAGATTTACGGTGTCACGGTATTGGTTGCTGCAATAGTCAGTAGCCGTTACAAAATACTGTCCCGGATTATAAGCCGTTAGTGTTGAATCAGCCGATCCATCATTCCACAGATAAGATTTAAAACCTTCGCCGGCGCTCAGTTTTAAAGTACTGAAGGAACACAGTTGTAAATCCGGGCCAAGATTAATGGCATGTGGCGAAGAAAACACATTTACAGTAGCGCTGTCTGTTACCACTCCGCAGGAAAGATTGCCAACTTTTGCATATAGTTTTGTGGTACCTGTTTTACTGAAGGTAAGATGAATGGTTGCACTATCAATAACGGTTAGATGCGCAAAGCTGGTGTCAATGATCCATTGTAACGGTAATGGACAATTGAAATCACGGATAATGGTTACAGTAAGACTGTCGTTCGGGTTGCAAATTGATAGTGTGTCTGTTCCGTTGATGTGTAAGTCAACGCATAGGGGACAGGTATCAATTGGTTGTTTTACAGAATCACATTTTACATACTGGCAAATGGTATTCGTTATTACATCTACCGGTGTTGCAGTATGATTGCTGCTCACCTGCGCCTGAACCTTTGTTGCAGTAAAATCTGGTGCGCCCGTTATGTACTGTGCGTTTAATAAAGGTGGTTGTGTATTTGATGAAGGACAACTGCCCGAATTACCGGCACTATCCAATTTCATAACAAATGTTTGCAGTGGAGGCGCTGATGTTTCCATTGAAATTCCTGCAGCCCACAAACTATTATCCGGTGTTATTGCTAAAGTATTTATCCACGCATTGTTTTTATTGTATTTTTTTGTCCATACAGTTCCTGTCACCGGGTTAATTTCCTGGATGAGAAAATCATAATAGGTACCACCAAATGCAGCTGTTGTCTGACTGATAATATTTCCATTTGGTTTTATCATGCTGGATGCCCAGTCCGTTCCTTTTGCTGTTCCGAAAGGCTGTATATATTTTGAATAAATGAGTTTTCCTGTAAAGTCTGTTTTGAGGTATACGTGGTCAGTGTACAATCCCGCCGCCGCAGAGGTTCGTAACGCATTTACATAATAGCCGTCTGGTGTTACCTGCACGTCAAGAAAATTTTCAATAGAAGATTGATATGTTCTTGCCCACGCAACACTACCATCTGTTTTATTAAGCTGCAATAAGAGGCCGATATATCCCTGCGTGCCGCCTTTATTTCCGCAAATAATTAAATGATTATTGTCTTCAGCAATGCCGTTGCCCGTTTCTGAGCTGCGGGCATCGTACCCAATAACCCATTGCACGTTACCGCTGGCGTCTAATTTACCTGCCAGTACATCCAAACTTCCGTTTGCACCCGGTTGTTCAATGGTGCCGGTAAAATAGTAATTTCCATCTGCAGATGCTATGATATCCGTTCCGTAATTAGCGAATGCATTCTGAATTATTATTTCGCGCTCCCAGCTGAGTGCGCCGGCAGCATCTGTTTTTACAACAAAAGTTTCGAGCGCTCCCTGGATACCTGGGGCCTGCATATTACCAATAGCGATATAACCTCCATCCATCGTTGTTTTCACCTTCATGAAGGCTGAGTTGGTAATATTGCTATAGGTATTCATCCATTGTGCATTACCGGTAGCATCCAGTTTAAGAATGGCTGCATTGGTATTTGTAATCCCGGCATTTATAACTTTTTCGGCCAGTACACTGCCACCATCAGCGGTAGCTTGAATGTTATTGGCGGCGCTGTTTAATCCGATGGCATAGCTTTTCTGAAATTGATATTGCGCATGACCACATTTATCGGTTACGTAGACACTACCCGTTTTAGAGGCGGAGCAAATACCGTTGCCTGTTATTAATTGTATGGTGTATGAACCAGCGGTTATAAAACTATGTGTTAGCGATGAACTGCTTCCTGCAGTAACCCCATTGATAAGCCATTGGTAAGTTGTTTCTCCCGTGCCGGTGCTCGTAAACGTTAGCGGAATATTGATAAGTGAAGCCGTAGAATTTGGCGAAAAATTTGTTATTACAGAACAGGTATAGTGAACGGTATCTGTATATTGCTGCTGACAACCGGCGATACTGTTTTTGGAAATTAATTTTATTGCGTAATCGCCGGCAGTTGAACTGGAATATGAAAACGCAGCGCCCGTACTATTTAAAACATTATTTACATACCATTCATAAGCATCCGCCCCGGTTGAGGTGTTTGTGAAATTAATATTGGTGCCGGCGCCAACTGTAGCAGCAGATTTTGTAAAGCCGGCGGTAACACCGCAAATAGCATTTACATTAATGCTTTTTATCGCATCATCACACAATGCATTACCCGAATGACCAATTAGTTTTATTGTATAATTTCCAACAGCAGGAAAGGTATAATTGAAATTAGCAGTGGTATTTTTTAATATTCCATTTACATACCATTCATAGCTGGTAGCATTAACCGAAGTATTGGTGAATGAATAAGTTGTTCCTGCGTTAAACGGAGGGGCGGAATAAGAAAAATCAGCTGTAACCGGGGCAGGGCAGGGCATCATGCAGGATTTACACGCCAGCAAACTTTCACGTACATTTTGTATAAACCAGTTCATTCTGTCAGACTGGCCCTGCGTGAAAACTTTCATGCAATTGAAGTTGCCATAGTCCATATAATCCTGCGTAAGATCATTTTGGTCGGTTGCAAAGCCCGAGAGTACATCGGTGGTACAACTGTTTGCTGAAGAAGTGCAGGAGATACCGGCCGTTGACTGATCCGGTGGTGTATCGCAAACTTTATCACCATCGGAGGTGCAATCGTTATTGGTGCAGCCACCTTCAAACGTATGGTATAAACCAAGATAATGTCCCATTTCATGTGCCACTACAACATCATTGGGATATGAACTTCCGAAATAGCCGGCTTCCATGATAATGCCATCCACATTGGTGCCATGCGCAGACGGTAAATAGGCATATCCTACTACACTCGTAGGAATGCTTTTCACGATCCAGATATTGATGTAGCAAAGCGGGTTCCATCGGTCAATGTTTTTTACATTTTGGTCGTCTGAATAATAATTAGCGCCGCCCATTACAGTATAGGACGAAACATCCCTGGTTATTCCGTTGGTAGCATTATTTGCGGGGTCGCGCTGTGCCATGCAAAATTGTATCTGTGTATTAACACCATCTGCAGGGTCGTAATATCCACTGTTGGCATACGCTTCATTTAAATGCTGAATGCCCTGAAAAACCTGGGCATCACTGATATTTTCAGCGCCATTATTATGAATGATGTGTACTACAACCGGCAGTGTAACAACAGCGGTAGTGCGTTGTGTTTTTAATGCACCTGATTGTATAGCGCGGTTGTATTGTGCTAATTTTTTCTCTGCCTGGTCATTAATTAATTTGTATTCAGGATGGGTAGCATAAAAATGTTGCATTATTTCTTTTTGTCCGCAGGATGGAGATGAGGGATTTTGCGCAATGGCTTGCACGAAAAAGAATAGTGTAATCGTTAGTAAGGTTACCCGGTACATCATAACTGAGGACAGGTTGCTGCAAATATTGGATTTTTTTGAACGAAACCACGTTCGTTGCGCCCCTATAGCATACGA
>JBDUAY010000310.1:0-6989 GCA_040004415.1 Bacteroidota bacterium
ATGCCGGCCACCAGATGCAATGGCTCATTCATGAAGTTTATGCAATACGCGACGGCTGCTGCAAGCTACAATTACTATATTATCATTGTTGCCTGGGCTCACACTGGAACCAGGACACCAAAAAAAGAAGCTGGCGGTTTTGTTTTCGGGGATTCTTGCCTGTTAGATATGAATGATCTGTACAGCCAATGGTATAATTATACTTTAAAGGCCAGTGCGAAACATGGCCTTGAAATATATTATTAACTTATACTTATTTTAGTCTTCATAGCCACTTTTTATTACGGTAGAAATCATCTTGAATTGCACATTGGCATTAAAATGATGTTTTGAATGCGCAGGAATAATAATGCCTTCGCCCAAACGAAGAACATAGTCTTTTTCATGAATGTTTAACTCGGCTACTCCATCAATAATCTGCACAAACGTATCGTAAGGAGAAATTTTCTCGGCCAGCTCTTCGCCGGCATCAAAGGAGGAAACGGTCACATTACCCGTTATTTTTTTGATGATTGTTTTACTGACTACTGCATTGGGCATATACTCGATAATCTCTACGACAATATATGATTTGGCTTTCTCCAATTCCTTACTCTCACTTAATTTACTCATGGCTGTTTTTTATAAATATCATCTATTCCCGGGTTATCCCTTCTTTTATCTTACTATTTATAGTAAAACGCGCAGAATAATAATTTTTCCGAATAGCTGGGTGTACGATACTGACGTATTTTTTAACGCAAATTCCCTAAGCAGCACTTTGTAGCATTCATTTGGGCTACTAACAGGTAGTTAAAAAATCTTCTATGTTAAAAGTCCAAACAATCTGTAACCAGTCAAACCAATAAATTAAGAGAATTGTATAAATATTTTCCTATTGCCAGTTTCAATTACAAGGCACGCCAATGCAAAAGACGTTTTCTTTTCTGCAATAAAAACGGATGTATCGCGTGTCACCGCATTTTTTAGTTTGGATTGCTGCGTTTAAAAAAATATGCCGCCATGCAGTTCGGCATAACTTGGGGCAATACAATCCTTACCTGAAGGCTGAATTAAAATACTATAGTCAATATTTCCGAATGTGGTGCCTTTAACCATAAGGCCTTTTCTTTGTTGAAACGCTGCATGAACTTTGCCAATCTCAAACATATCAGGAAATCCATTTTGTTCTAATTCTGCGCTTAAAATATATACAACATCCAGTTCCTTTGTTGCAATGGTAATGATATGTACTTCACTCTCAAACTGGAATGTATGCTTTTCGGAATAAACATAAATCATAGCCTCAAAACAAATAGCGGTATGGAGTAATTCGAGGCTGAATTCTTTGATAAAATCTTTTATAGACGTTGCTATTGCTTTCATGGTAAAATTTCACTTGGTGGCGGTTAAATATTCCAGGTCTACTTGAAGGCCTCCTCCTAAAATTAAAAGCATCAAAACACAACTGCGGTGCCGTTTGTCAACCAGGGTACGCATTTATGTTCACATACTACCCTCACTTATCTTAAGTGAGCAGGCGTGGGTGTGCGTAACTGGTTAAAGAAATTAATCACTTGCTTTTTCAGCACTAAGCAGCTTGCAAGCCACATCAAAACGCAAGCGCTGCTCATCCACTTTTGCTGAATAAGAAACAATATGATCAGCATCTGTCATCTTTGACGCCTTCTTTATTTTATTGTGCGGATACTTCAGGCGAACATAATCTGCTACACATTTGGGTAAATTAAGTACCGGTAATCCTTCATCGGTTGCTACCAGCCCGCCATTGATATCATAGGTAACAGCATTGTGCAGCTTATTTACATCGTACTCTACTGTATAATATTTTCCGTCCTTTTTCCAGTCCGCATCCTTTGTTGACGGGTATGCTGTATTAAAAGCATCTGTAACCGGGGCAGGCACGTCTTTCGCGTCTAATTTTTGCGCGCTGGCATTGATTACAAACCCGGAAAGAATCAATAACGACAATAGCTTTTTCATGTATATATTTTTTAAAAGTTTGAAGTAAAAAAATTTCATGTCAAAAGTAGTTGGTTCGCTGTTTTAAGAATTGCATCATTACATAAATAAGTTACATGTATCACACATTCTACAAGAATTACACGATATATCCGGATGAAAATTAAAAAAGAAAACACCTGTGTATATGCTAATTGTTGTCTATTGGTGGAATAATGGCCGGAATACTATTTGGATTATTGCCCGACATAGAAGTAAGTTTGGATTCATCAGCGGCTATTTTACTTTTAAGTGACATAATATCTTTGTTCAGGTCTTCCAGTTTATCTGCCGCTTTCCTTGCCCGCTTTGCATCACGCTTGGCGTCCCTCGCAGTTTTGTTCGCATTACCTGCCAGCGATTTGTCATCCGCATCGTTGGTTAGTTTGTCAGCCGCCTTCGAATTATTATTGGCAGAATTTTGGGCATCAGCCGCTGTGTTCACTTTATTGGTTGTTTCCTTCTCAACAGTATTTTCGAGTTTTGCAAGTTTGAGCTTATTATCATTGACCCTTTTACTGATTACAATAACTTCTTTTTGTTGTTGCAGGCTAACAATAGAATCTTTCGACACTGCCTGTGCGGTGGCGGGCAAATAAAAAATACTTGCATAAAGCACTAATAATAATTTTACTGGTTTCATATATTTTATTTGAGGGTGAGCTTTTTAAAAGAACTATGCTGCTTTTTACAAAGGTCAAAGTGAGCACTTATAACCAGATAAAACCTTACATCTTTGTAGAAATACCTTACATCTTTCACACATGCCAACATAGGTTAATCGTCATTTGTTAAAAAGAACGCAATAACAATGAGTATTAAATATACCTTGTAAAAAATGGCCACAAGTTTTTAAAATGAGGGATCACCTTACGATTACGTTCATGAGAAATAAGCCATGGGAAAAAGTATGTCCATTTACGATGACTTAACCGCCATAACATGTGATTTATGTAAATATCATTGTTGTATGTGTAACCCTCTTTAAATAATGGTGCTGATATTTGCACGATATTAAATTATAGTACCCGTTACTACAATAACAACTATCATGAAAATACTTATTGCCACGGATGGCTCTCCTTATTGCAAGTCGGCTGTTGAACAATTCCTTCAAGCTCCCTTTGCGGAAAATACACAGGTCCGTATTGTTTGCGCTTATAAGAAATCTTCACTGGCTTTGTCGGCAGGGCCAATGATAAAACTGAAAGATAGTTATGCTCAGGTTGATAAAAATGCTTTTCAACTGGCAGAGGAAGCAGCCAACCATGCAGCCAGTATTGTGCGCGCAAAGAATACTGGTTTTACTATTATGACAGCCGTACTGGATGGTTTGCCACAGCATGTAATTTTACAGGAAGCAGCCGTTTTCAATGCTGATTTAATCGTTGTTGGTGCAAATGGGCACGGGTTTTCAGAACATTTACAGGCAGGTTCAGTTTCCATGGGCGTTGCTTTGCACGCTAAGTGTTCAGTAGAGATTGTAAGAATTTGAACAATCATTATGTTGAATAAAATCTGTTGTGCGTAGAAAATTTTATGACATATTTTACACAACCCGGCCCCTTCCCGCTTTCGACCGCAGTTGAATGATTATTAAATGTCTTTGAGAACAATTATATTCTGGCCGCGTTGCTTCATAAACATGTGATTTATGTAACAATGCCGGATGATTGTGTAATCTTTTAAAATGCAGAAGATCCGATCTTTGTATTTAAAACAATATCCCACGTTGTTTGTCAGCCTGTTTATCCTGCGGCATACATGATTAAGAAAGTTGCTTAACGTTTTTTACATAAAAACGATTTACATTAGCACTCCACGGGAAAACATATGCTAATTTTGAAGCTGTGGTACAAATAACGAAAGCACGGTATGAAACTCAACCTGACACCTGCAGCGCATGAACTCATTTCGAACATGCGGGATTTTTTCCAACTAAACAAGGCTGAATCCAGCTACCTGAACGAGGAACCGCTAAGGGCTGAGTTATATAGTTTTGACCAAATGGAACGATTTGGGAAAACCCTTGCCACAAATCATATACTGAGTACCAGAGGAGCAAAGGACCATTTAATTAAACGACTTGCAGACAATGAAGATCTTCTGCAGGAAGTGCGTAAGCTAATTACCGATTCAATAAAAAAGAAGTATCCTGTTACGCCCGCCGGAGAATGGTTAATAGACAATTTCTACCTGATAGAAGATCATATCCGCATTGCAAAAACCCATTTCCCTAAAAACTACAGTGAAGATCTGCCCCAGCTGTCAGACGAAAGGTCAACTGGCTTTACACGTATTTATGATATTGTTTTAAGGTTGATTTCTCATAGTGATGGACGGATAGATATAGCAAGCCTCAATAGATTCATCAATGCTTACCAAACTGTTACCCACTTAAAATTGGGGGAATTATGGGCAATACCGATTATGCTGCGACTTGCACTGATTGAAAACATCCGGCGTGTGTCTGCACATATTGGCATTGACAAAATTGACAGAAACCTTGCTGATTACTGGGCAAAAGAAATGATTGAAACGGCAGAAAAGGCCCCCGAAAATTTGATTCTGGCCATTGCCGATATGGTGAGGTCTAAGCCGCCTATGGTGAGTGCATTTGTATCTGAATTGGTACGGCAGTTGCGCGGAAAAGGGCATGACCTGGCATTGGTGCTAAACTGGATTGAGCAGCAATTATCGGGAACCGGTTTAACCAGTACAGAATTGGTAAATGCCGAAAATCAAAAACAAGCCGCAGACCAGGTTTCTATCAGCAATAGTATTGCCAGCTTGCGTTTATTGGGTGCTATGGATTGGCGCGATTTTGTTGAAACACACAGCATCGTTGAGCAAACACTTCGTGAGGATTATGGCGGCGTTTATGGTTTAATGGATTTCTCTACCCGTGACCGGTACCGGCATGTTGTAGAGTTAATAGCAAAAAAAAGCAACTTAACCGAGCAGGAGATTGCGCGGATAGCGATACAATTAACATACGAAAATATTGCGGGCGCTGATAAGGATGAACGCGAAAAACATGTCGGTTATTTTCTTATTGACCAGGGTCTGCAGCAAACAAAGAAGCTGGCAAAAATAAAAGAACCAATTATCCAAAAAATACGCGACACGATTAAAAGAAACGCGTTTAAAGTATATATAACTTTTGTTTGTTTAATCAGTTTCGTTATTTGCCTGGGAATTTTTTGCAGCGCATATACTGACACAAAAAAAGACTGGCTGCTGCTTACAATTGGTTTGCTTTCCCTCATCTGTGCGAGCCAACTTGCTGTAACGATGGTTAATTTTTTTTCTACCTTACTCGTAAAGCCCAGCCTTTTACCAAGAATGGATTTTTCGCACGATATTCCTGCCACCGCACGTACATTGGTTATAATACCGGCATTACTCACCAGGATAGAAGAAATAGAACTTTTAACGGATGCATTGGAAGTCCGCTACCTGGCAAACAGGAATAACAATTTACATTTTGGATTACTAACTGATTTTACAGACGCGCCAGCGGAAACACTTGCAGGCGATGCAATGCTTTTGAACGCTGTTAAAAAAAGAATTGCGGTACTGAATAACAAATACCAGCATGAAAAAAATGATTTATTTTTTCTTTTTCACCGGCCAAGGTTGTGGAATCCGCAGGAAAACGCCTGGATGGGATATGAAAGAAAACGCGGAAAGCTTTCCGATTTAAACGCAGTGTTAAGAGGCGGCGGAAAAGAAAATTTTTCACTTATTACAGGCGATCAGACTATTTTCCCGGAAATAAAATATGTAATTACCCTGGATGCAGATACGCAATTGCCCCTGGGTTCCGCCTGGAAAATGATTGCCACAATGGCGCACCCATTGAACCATGCCTGGTACAATGAAAAAAAGAAAAGAGTTACAAAAGGGTATGGCATTCTTCAACCAAGGATAACCGTGAGTTTGCCGGATATAACCGGATCCCGGTATACACGCATGCATGGCAATGAGCCGGGTATTGATCCCTATACCCGTGCTTCATCAGATGTTTACCAGGATTTATTTGCCGAAGGATCGTTTATAGGCAAGGGGATTTACGAAGTAGATATTTTTCAAAAAGTGCTGGAAAGAAGGTTCCTGGATAACCGCATACTCAGTCATGATTTGCTGGAAGGGTGTTATATACGTTCAGGCTTATTGAGCGACGTGCAGTTATTTGAAAAATACCCGGCAACTTATTTTGCAGATATGAAAATGCGGTTGCGTTGGGTTAGGGGCGACTGGCAAATCTTTTCCTGGTTTTTGCCTTTCGTTATGGGACGCAGGAAGCACCTGCATAAAAATCCCCTTTCCGGATTGTCGCGCTGGAAAATATTCGACAATATCAGGCGCAGTGTTGTTCCACTTGCCTTTACCGCGCTGTTACTGCTGGTTTGGCTAACCTTGCCTTCACCTCTATTCTGGACCAGCGTTGTTTCCGCGCTTATCGTGTTTCCGGTTATCATAGCGGCCATCTGGGATATTACCCAGAAGCCGAAAGACGTTGTCTTGAAATACCATGTAAAAAACTCAGTCCGCAACATTTCTGGTATTTTTGTAAAGACCTTATTTACGCTCATCTGCCTGCCTTACGAAGCGCTTTGCAACCTGGGGGCCATACTCATAACCCTATGGAGAATGCTGATTACCCGCAAGAAATTACTTCAATGGAATGCATCACGTCATGCGGCAACTGACCATGATATCGGTTTAGTGGCGGCTTATGCTACCATGTGGATTCAACCCGTCATCAGCGCCACAGTAGTATTTTACTTAGCCATTTATTCGCCGGCAAAACTGATAACGACGGAACCTGTTCTGGTACTTTGGGTGATTGCTCCTTTTATAACATGGTTTACCAGCAGACCTTTGGAAAAGCAGGTAACCGGGCTCACAAGTGATCAAAACATCTTTCTTCAAAAACTGGCAAGAAAAACCTGGGCCTTTTTTGAACATTTTGTTGTAGCCGG
>JBDUAY010000311.1:0-6985 GCA_040004415.1 Bacteroidota bacterium
TCATTAAAGCCCATGTCCAGCATCCGGTCAGCTTCATCCAGCACCAGATACCGCAATCCTTTTAATTTTACATAACCCATATTAATGTGGGCTATCATTTTACCGGGGGTACAAACCACGATATCAACGCCTTTGCTGAGGGCTTGTTTTTCCTGCACAAAAGATCCGCCATCTCCACCACCGTACACCGCAATGGAACTTACTGAAGTAAAATAGGACAATCCTTCTACGTGCTCGGAAATCTGGATCGCCAGTTCCCGTGTGGGCACAATAATCAACGCATTGATATGATGATCGTCGTGATGTTCAGTAATAAGCTTATTAAGGAGCGGCAATAAAAACGCAGCTGTTTTACCGGTGCCGGTTTGAGCAGATGCAATAATATCTTTGCCTTCAAGAATGAGTGGTATAACCTGTGCTTGTACTGGTGTTGGTTCCTCGTAACCACTGGCGGCAATACCCTCTGATAAATTTTCGTGGAAATTAAAATCTGTAAACTTCAAGTTGTCTGTACTATATGAGAAATAGGGTTAATGGGGCTAAAGATACGAAAAGGGAACTTATTTATTTTATAATCATAGAAAATGAATTAACAGGCATTTACACTTATACGGCAGCTCATTTTACTTTGTTTTTTGCAAGATCAACCGTAAAGCTGTCGAACAGCACAGACGGTGCTTTCCACGATTCCTGCGAACGCGGAACGGTCATATATTTTCCGGTCAATTCTTTTTTTCCCATATCTATTTCAATCGTCAGAAAGCCGTGCCGGTCTTCCGAATACTTTTCAAACACAACATCTTTAAAAGAAGATTTAACGGGTGGTTTAATAACAGGTTTTCCCTGTACGGTAATGCCATGCAAATGCCAGTACCCACCTGCGCCTGCAACAATATAGGGTAACTGGCGGTTGCCCATGGTGCGGGTAAACCGCTGATAGTTGTGCACGTGCCCGGATAAAACAATGTCTGGCACTGCAGCGGCTTTCGCAAAAGAATCGTCCAGCAATTGCTGCATTTTACTGCTGGCGCCAATGTCCCCATCCATTGAATAAGGCGGATGATGCAATGCTACAATCAACGCTTTACTATCCCGTTCTTTATTGGCCGCTTTTAATTCGCTGATAAACCATTTTTTTTGGTCGGCCCCTACTTCACCACCACCTGGCACATTGGTGTATAAACCTATCATATTGGCAACGGGCGTAACAAACGTCCAGTAAGGGTTTGGTTGAACCATGGTCGTTCTCAGGGCGTCGTCAGCCAGCGATTCAGGCGCTATCATGGGAAATTCAGAACAAAACAACCGCATAAATGCAGCAAGGCTTTTTGGCCTGGTTGGATCGGTTGGATCCACATTGCCGTCATGATTACCCGGAATGCCAACAATTGGCGCCGGGTAAAATTTATATGGTTCATAAAACTGGGTGCTGTATCCGGAAGCCTTGCCGAAGTAATAGACAATGTCTCCCAGGTGATAAAAAAAAGAAGGGCTGTTGGCGGGCTGTTGCTTATCAAATTCCCACTCCATATGGTCAGCTACTATTTGCTGATCAGCCGGATTGTGTACACCGCCCGTATCCCCGGCTGTCTGAAAAATTATTTTTTTTGATCGCGCAAGCGCGTTATACGCAGCCGGCGAAATAATCGTTTTAATGTCGAGGTGAAATGGCGGTTTACCTGTTGGTGCTGGTAAAGGCTGAAAGGCAGATGGATTGGCGAAGGTATCGGGTTCAATACCATTTACGGGCCGCTCCATGGTAAACAGGTGTGGATGTTTCATGGCAATATTTTTAAGGTGGGAAGAGCGTGTAAAAGTTAAGAATTTGATCAATATCATTTATATTTTCACGGGTTAACTTATTGTTATTGGCATCATCTGCCCGTTTTCGCCTTTTATGCTAAACTTACCGGCACACAATTATTTCTTTTATTTGCATTAAATAACCCTTTATGATTGCAGGGATCAACGATTTCGACAATGTTTTTTTTATTGGTGTTGCAGGAACGGGCATGAGCGCCATTGCGCAATATTTAGCGGGTATTGGTAAAGAGGTAAGTGGTTCCGATCGTTATTTTTTGCCGGATGTTTTTAGCGATACAAAGGAAAAACTTACTGCTGCAGGCATTGCGTGTTACCTGCAAAACGGTGACGGTATTACGTTAGCCACCGACCTGGTCGTCGTTTCAACAGCGGTAGAAGACACTGTGGAAGAAGTACAGAAAGCGAAGCAACTCAACATTCCTGTCATTAAAAGGTCGGAATTACTGGCGTTGATTGCAAAAAGTAAAAGAACCATTGCAGTAGGGGGCACCAGTGGCAAAAGCACTACGAGCGCTATGTTATTTGATATTATGGAGCATGCCGGGATGCAGCCGAGCATTATCAGCGGGGCAGGTTTAATAAGTATTATCAGGGAAAATAAAATTGGTAATGCCAAAGTTGGATCAGGTGAGTGGCTGATAATTGAAGCCGATGAAAGCGATGGGTCAATCGTTCAGTATCAGCCGGAAGTAGGCCTCCTGTTAAATATTGATAAGGATCATAAAGAAATGGACGTACTGATGGATATCTTCAGCACATTCAAAAAAAATACAACAGGGCTGTTTATTGTAAACCAATCGCAGGCTGCCGCCAAATCGTTATCACAGCACACCGAACACGACTTTGCTGTTGACGCAAATTCAGGTGCAGGCTATATTGCCACCAATTTTAAGCAGCAGGGATTGAATATCTCTTTTGCAATCAATGGAGTGGATTTTTCGCTGCATACGGTTGGCAGGCACAATATGGAAAATGCACTGGCCGCTACGGCAGTGGCTTGCCAGTTGGGAGTGAGCCTGCAAATATGTGCGCAATCGCTTCAAACGTACGAGGGCATTTACCGGCGCCACCAGGTACTTGGTAAAAAAAAGGGTGTTTTATTAATTGATGATTATGCACACAACCCGGTTAAATGCGCGGTGTCAATACAGGCCTGCCAGGAAATCGCCCCTAAAGTAATCGCCTGGTTTCAGCCGCATGGTTACGGACCAACAAAATTTTTACGGAATGATTTCGTGCATGAAATTGCGGCCGTGTTGCGGCCCGAAGATGAAATATGGATGAGCGAGATCTTTTACGCCGGTGGTACTACTATAAAAGATATTTCTGCCAATGATTTAATTAATGATCTGAAAAAACTTGATAAACCAGCTTTTTTCGTTGCCGTCAGAAATGACTTTTTAGAAAGCGCCCGGCCGCATTTTACAGATAACTGTGTATTGCTGCTGATGGGTGCGCGCGATCCGTCGCTTGAATATTTTGCCAAACAAGTATGGGAGAACTTGTAAATAAATTTATTATATACTAAACACAGTAACCGTTCGTTTTTAATTAGTTTCGCGCAAATTTTTATCCAATTAATTATACTGTTGTTAACATGTCTTTACTACTTTCTTCTGCTGCAAAAAAATACCATGTACTTTTTATAGCTGCGGTAGCAGTTGCTTTTAGCTCCTGCGGTCAGGCTCATTCAGAAAATAAAGCGGGTATGACAGATTCCGCTGCTGCCGGAAAAGCTAAAACCGATACCATTGTAATGGAAGCAAAAGCCAGCACTGTGCTGGACACTGCAGCGTATAACCAATTTATGGTGGCGATGGTTAATAAAGACAGTTCTGGTAAATGGCCGGTAAAATCAGATTATCCATTGGCAGGCGCATTGTTACCATTTAATCGTATTGTGGCCTTTTATGGTAATTTATATTCCACCAAAATGGGCGTGCTGGGTGAATATCCACGCGAAATAATGTTGAAAAAATTAAAAGAAGAAGTTGCCAAATGGCAGGCTGCTGATACAACGGTTAAAGTAATTCCGGCGCTTCATTATATTGCCACAACTGCACAGGGTAGTCCGGGTAAAGGAAATAAATACCGTTTGCGGATGCCGTTTAAACAGATTGATTCTGTTATATCCATGGCTAAAGAAATTAATGCGCTGGTGTTTATTGATATACAGGTAGGACATAGCACTGTTGAAGAAGAAGTGCCTTTATTTGAGCAATATTTTAAGATGCCCAATGTGCATTTTGGTATTGATCCTGAGTTTTCAATGAAAGGCGGACAAAAACCAGGTTCAGCCATTGGAACGTTCGATGCAGCCGATATAAATTATGTTTCCTCCTACCTTGCGAAATTGGTTAAAGACAATAATCTTCCTCCTAAAATTTTAGTGGTGCATCGTTTTACACGCGCAATGGTTACCAATTACAAGCAAATAAAATTACAGCCACAAGTACAGGTAGTAATGGATATGGATGGATGGGGCGCGCAGGCCCGTAAAATTAATACCTATAAACAATTTGTTTATGGGGAACCGGTGCAGTTTACAGGATTTAAGCTTTTCTATAAAAATGATTACCGCGAACCAAAGAGCCGCATAATGACGCCCGAAGAAGTATTAAAACTGAAGCCTAAACCAATGTATATTCAGTACCAGTAAAATGTAATTTCTAAAAGATAAATAAACCCTCTGTTACAAGAGGGTTTTGTTTTTTACTGAACTTTGGGTTGCAGCAGTTGATGGATAGATACCGGGGTGAAAAGATTCAGCGGATATGCAAATTTCGGTTGTAAAGCCGGTAGCAACAATTTGTTAAAATTTACAATAAGCAACTGCAATCAGCAACAAGATGATGCTCCGGAGGAGCACCCTGTTTATAGCAACTAAGCACAATTCAAACAGCTCCGGAGGAGCATCCTGTGCATTACAGGAGGCTGCTCCGGAGCAGATTTCCTGTAATTTGTGTTTCTATAAACAGGGTGTCCCGCCGGGACGGAGAAGTCTCGCTTAATAGAACGCCTCTCCCGTGCACTTATAGTCTTTTTTCCATGTTTAGCGTCATCAGGTATTCTGCGGAAGCTGCAGATATGAACAAAAGATTATTGCATTGATAACATTAATTTTAGGCGGAGAAATAGACGCAAATTACTGATAAGAACAAATTATTAGGGGCCACCGATTGCGTAGAAGACATTAAAATAAAAATCATGGAAAGAGAAATAAAATTCATGCAGGAAGCCATCAATCTTGGCCGGAAGGGTATGCTTAATAACGACGGTGGACCATTCGGATGCGTAGTAGTGAAAAATAATACGATAATAGGCAGGGGTTGGAACCGCGTTACATCGGATAATGATCCTACTGCCCATGCTGAAGTAACCGCTATCAGGGACGCGTGTAAAAATCTGCAGACTTTTCAGCTGGATGATTGCGAGATTTACACGTCCTGCGAGCCCTGCCCAATGTGCATGGGCGCTATTTACTGGGCAAGGCCTGCCAAAGTATATTTTGCAGCCAGCAGGAATGACGCTGCCGCCGCTGGTTTCGACGATTCACTGATTTATGAAGAATTAATGGTGCCCGTTGCAGATAGAAAAATAGCCATGACCTGCATCATACCTGAGAAGGCTGCAAAACTGTTCCATGAATGGATAACGAAAGAAAATAAAACCAATTACTAAGGAAGATATTTTCTTGATTTTTAAATAGTTCTTAAAGTGAAGACTGAGTAAAAATACGCGCAGTGGCCGTATAATCAGTATAGAAAATACAAGCGGAAATACTAAGAAACTGATTGCGGCGTTTATAGCGTGAAGAGATCCAAACCAATGAAAGCCAGGTGTATGAAATTTCAATTCGTATTGATATTAGTTCTGTTTGTCCATATTTCTCATGCACAAAACAGGGGAGACAACAGAACCAAACAGATAGAACAGCTCCAACAATTAAAGCAAACGGTTATACGTAAAATAGATACACTGTACATTCAATTAACTGTACAGGCAGACAGCATAGAAGATATGCGTAAAAAACTTTATCAGATAAAAAGAGAGAGCGATGGCCAGGATAAACCGGATATGGCTTCAAAAGGACAATCTGCAAAGTACTCACTTGAATTAACTAATATTTCCAATCACGCCAATAATCTTCAAAAGAAATTTGATCAGCATCTTGCTGCGCTGGATAAAGCAGTTTCATTGCAAAAAGATCTGGAAGATAAAATAAGTACGTTGTTGCGCGAAAGCAATCAATAAAAGATGTCTGATGTATTCATCTTTGATGTTTATCGTTCGATCTTTTTGATAAAGGGGTTGCATATTGTGTTATGAGATGCTTATTCGTCGTCCATCAGAATTTCCTTAATCACCTGCTATAAAAAGTATTTTTCTCCATTTCAGCATTACAACGTTCTCCCTCTTAATCAAACTAATTATATTTAGTGATTGAAAATTAAATGCTGAACGATATGAAGATTATTGTTACAGATGGATACACGCTGAACCCCGGTGACATTAGCTGGGATGCCGTTGCAGCACTGGGTGAATTGCAGGTGTATGACAGAACGCCGGTTGATCTTATTATAGAAAGATGCAGGCTTGCAGACATTGTGATTACTAATAAAGCACCTTTCAGCAAGCAAACAATTGATGCGCTTAATAAGCTTAAAATGATTAGCGTACTTGCTACCGGCTATAATGTAATTGATACAACAGCTGCTACAGAAAAAAATATCCTCGTTTGTAATGTGCCTGCTTACGGAACTGCCTCAGTAGCACAGCACGCATTTGCTTTATTGCTTGAATGCATAAACCATGTTGGGTTGCATGCTGCCTCCGTAGCTGCCGGTGACTGGCAACGTTCTCCCGATTGGTGCTATACTTTATTACCCATTACGGAACTTGCAGGGAAAACGATGGGTATTGCTGGTATGGGCAATATTGGCAAACGTGTAGGAACTATTGCGGCTGCATTTGGAATGAAAATTATGTATACGGGCAGAACTAAACATGAAGATACAAACGCTGTGTATTGCGATACAGAGACTTTGTTTGCAAACAGCGATGTTGTTTCATTACATTTTCCGCTTACCTCCGGGAACACTGGTTTTGTAAATGCAAAATTGCTGGCATCTATGAAATCATCTGCCATATTAATTAACAC
>JBDUAY010000312.1:0-6981 GCA_040004415.1 Bacteroidota bacterium
ACCAGATTGATTGCCAGTCGTGGCCTTCTGCTAATTTATATTTATCTGCTATAAAGCCTGAAAATAAAGTACCAATGAACATTCCCAATCCATAGGTAGCAAATGTAAAAAGACCCTGGGCAGCATTTTTTATTTTTTCTCCTGCTTTCTTTTCCGTGTACATGTAACCTGTTACAAAAAAGAAATCGTAACAAACGCCATGTAAAATGATACCGGCATAGAGCATCCAGAGGTTTGCGCCGTTATCGCCGTAGGCAAAAAATATATACCGCAATATCCACGCGCCCATGCCCAGCATAAGCATTTTCTTTACACCAATGCGGTAAAATAAAAAAGGGATAGCGAGAATAAACAATCCTTCCGAAAATTGTCCCAATGTCATTTTGGTAGCGGCATTTGCTACATGTAATTCATTCAAAAAATTGTTGGCGAAACCATAATAAAATGAAAGCGGTATACATATCAATATCGCCGCGATGAAGAAAATTAAATATGGCCTGTCTTTAAATAAGACAAATGCTTCTGCACCCAATGCTTTGGAAGGACTGCCATCACTGCTATTGGCTTTGGGAGGCGTATCGGGTAAAATAAAACTTAACAATCCCAATGCTGCTGAAGCCCCGGCAGCTATTAAAAAAGTAGACGATGTTTTTTCAAGTTGTTTAGTGCCAATTATGATGCCCGCCACAATCCAGCCGATAGTGCCAAAAACCCGTATCCAGGGAAATTGTTTTCCAGGATCACTCATTTGAGAAAATGCCACACTGTTTGACAGTGCAATAGTAGGCATGTATAATAAAGAATAAAATAAAATGACCCAATAAAATGAGCCATTATCGCCTATCCTGGTAGCGAGAAATAATAATAGCGCGCCCAACAAATGCAATACGCCCATAATTTTTTGCGCGGCAAAAAAACGGTCCGCTATTAATCCAACAAAAAACGGAGAGATCATCGTGGCGATGGCCAATGCGCTGTATGCAGCACCAATTTGTAACCCACTCGAATGCAGGTGCTCACTCATATACGTACTCATGGTTACATACCACGCGCCCCAGATAAAATATTCAAGCAGCATCATCAGCGCCAGTAAAACACCCGTTTTTAGTTTCATGTTGTTATTTATTTTTTGAAGATAGGTATAACCTGCAAAAGTCAGGAAAGAAAAAAATTATACGTACTAAAATGTATTGGCCGGTGATGACAACGGGCCATGGGTGTTAAAGAAAGTTGATCAGCTGAAACATGGATGCGTTGAAAAGTTGCTATAAACCTGTTATATTGCGCGCTGTTATGAGAACGCACGAAGACACTTACCGGCACAAGGGCCTTAGAAAAAAATTAGTTGATTTGCTAAAGGAAAAAGGCATTACCGATGAACGGGTGCTGGATGCAATTGGTATTATCCCACGGCACTTTTTCCTGGATTCTGCTTTTGATGAAGTTGCCTATGAAGACCGGGCATTTCCTATTGAAGTTAAACAAACCATTTCACAGCCTTATACCGTGGCGTATCAAACACAATTGCTGGACCTGCAACCACATGAAAAAATATTAGAGATTGGAACTGGCAGCGCTTATCAATGCAGTGTGCTGGCAGAAATGGGCGCGAAAGTTTTTACAATTGAGCGGCAAAAACAATTGTTCGATAATAATAAAGATTTCAAATTCATAAAAAAATACAGCAACATAAAATTTTTTTATGGTGATGGTTATGAGGGTTTGCCAACATATGCGCCTTTCGATAAAGTGATTATTACAGCGGCTTCTAAAACTGTTCCGCCTAAATTAATAGCACAGTTAAAAACAGGTGGTAAAATGATAATTCCGCTCGGAGCATCAAAAGATCTTGACGACGCAAAAGATGAAGTGCAAAAAATGATGCGCTACACAAAGCAGGCTGATGGAAGTATCACAGAAGAAACCTTCTCGAATTTTTCTTTCGTGCCAATGCGGCCCGGCAAGGAAAAGTAGGTAATGATTAGTAATTGGTGATCAATAATTAATACGTGGTATTAAAATCTATCTGTTTTTTACATTCACGTGAAACGATGCTCCCATTTTCCCGCCAGGTGTTTATCTGACTAAACATGAAATAAAAACAGATCGGGCATGACGCGGTGGCGAAAATAATATTACATGCTTTTATCCGGGCAGAAGCATTGCATCGCACAAAGGCTTTTGCCAGCACGCTTACGGCAGCGTTCTTATTTTTTTGACATACGCCGAATTAAGGGCTGAAAACTTAGCTAACAGCTACTCAGTACCTCATAAAACTTATATACTTCCTTAAACGTGTTATATAACGGTGCCGGCGCTGCACGAATAACACCAGGCTCGCGGTAGTCAACAATAATTCCACTATCAGTAAGTTTTTTATGAATGGCTTTTGCATTGGATGTAAAGTATAAACTCAGCTGCGCACCCCGTTGAAATGAATCTGACGGTGTAATGATCTCAAAATTTACATTGGTAAGCTGATGCAGTAAAAATTCCAGATAATTGGTTAGCAAAATACTTTTTTTGCGAATGTTCTTTATGCCTGCTTCTTCAAATAATTGTAACGATGCTTTTAATGAAACCATATTAAATACCTGCGCTGTACTCATCTGCCATCCACCTGCGCCTGCTTTTGGTTTGAATCCTTTCTCCATTTTAAAGCGCGTCTTCTCGGCATTGCCCCACCAGCCACCCAATCGATGAAAATTTTTATCGTTCGCATATTTTGCATGGATGTAAACGCCGGCAACTGCGCCAGGCCCTCCATTTAGATATTTGTAAGAACACCACACTGCAAAATCTGCATTCCACTTATGCAATTCCATCGGTACATTGCCTGCAACATGCGCCAGGTCATAACCAGCCATGGCGCCGGCTGCATGCGCGGCTTCTGTAATATATTTTATGTCATACAGCTGACCGGTATAATAATTAATACCGCCCAATAATACCAGGGCTGTCGTCTCTTTATGGTCTGAAATGATTTTTATAATGTCCTCTGTCCGCAATAATTTTTCTCCTTTTCGCGGTGCAATTTCAATGATAGCCTCATTCGGGTTATGGCCATGGAATTTTACCTGCGTTTCTACAGCATACTGATCACTGGGAAATGCACCTGCTTCCATGATAATTTTATAACGGCCGGCAGTTGGCTTGTAAAATGACAATAACAACAAATGAAGATTGACCGTAAGCGCATTCATCACCGTTACTTCTTCCTGCTTGCAGCCCATTATCTTTGATAGTGGCTGCATGAAATTATCCTGGTAAAATAACCAGGGGTTTTTAGCGCCAAAATAACCACTCACCGCCAAATTTTTCCAGTCTTTCAATTCTTGTTTAATTGCTTTTGCCGTGTTTTTCGGTTGCAACCCCAACGAGTTTCCGCAGAAATAAACGGCCTTTTTCCCTTTGTGCGCGGGGAAGTGAAATTGCTTCCTGAATTTTCTTAATGGATCTTTTTCATCGAGCTTTTCCGCAAATTTTATAGATGCTTCAAATGGCATAGTATCTGTTTGATTAATGTGTGAAGCAATTAGTGCTTTAACGATAAATGTACTTCGGCCATCATACAACGCGCGCTGCCGCCGCCATTGGTTTCTATGGTGGTTAATGGCGAATGAATAATTTTGTTGTAACTGCTTAATTTTTCTATCTGGTCTTTGGTTAAAGATTCAAACGCCCGGGACGACATCACCAGCAATTTTTCTCCCTCATCATTATTAACCTGCAGCATATTGCCGGCAAAATGATTCATTTGATCATAAGAAATTTCAATTATTTCTTTTCCGGATTTTTTAATGGTTTCTGATATTGCTTCTTTTTCATGATCTGCAGCAATGGATTCCATACAAATCACCACATATTTATCTGCCACGCACATCATCACATTGGTATGATAAATAGCTTGCCCGTTATCAATGGCATCAAAAATTTCAAGGGTATACCTCATCTTTTCGCAAAAGTCTACCAGTACAAAATAATCGGTGCGGGGCGAAATGCAGGCGTATACTATCTTGTTTTGCCGGTCGAGCACCATGCTGCCAGTCCCTTCCAAAAAAGCATCTTCTTTTTCATAGTTGGTGAGGTCGGTTGTTTTATTGATCACAAACTTTGCTGCTATTATTTCAATGATGTCAGGTTTTCGTTCAAGCCGCCGGTTCGCCGCAAACATAGGATACAATACAATGTTGCCATCGTCATGAAAAGAAATCCAGTTGTTCGGAAAAATGGAATCAGGTGTA
Source organism: Bacteroidota bacterium (assembly GCA_040004415.1). Classification (GTDB taxonomy): domain Bacteria; phylum Bacteroidota; class Bacteroidia; order Chitinophagales; family Chitinophagaceae; genus JACMLD01. Next base: position 4,245 of record JBDUAY010000312.1, read on the forward strand.
TATGGCGCCGGCGTATCGTCTGCTACTGTAACGTCAACGCCGTTCTCCCGGAGCACCTGTACAAAAGCATCAAACTCCTGTTTCGCTTTTTCCTGTGCACCAGCATCATTGCCCGCAACCTGGAATGCATTGTTCACGGCCGTCTCAACATTAAATCCAAAATTTACCGGCCGTATCATTAAGAGATGGGAAGTTGTTTGGCTGCTCATATCTGATTTTTTCATTTTGTGATTGCCGGATTTAATATTTCTTTTTGTGCGACTTGCGAAGTAAATCTTAAAATATCCTAATCTGGCAATCAGCAATTGGTTTTATTAAATATCATCCCGTAACAAAGGCATGCTCATACAATGAAAACCGCCTCTTGCCCTGGATAATTCAGCCGAAGGCATTAATATAATAGTGTCTTTCATTTTTGACGATTCTATCTGGCCTGATTCTAATTTTTCAATTAGTTCATGTGCATGTATAACTGTAAATCCATTTTCTTTAAATGCTGCTACCGTCCGGTCGTTTCTATCGTAGCCCAGTACTACTCCCTCTTTCAGTGCAAGCAGGTTGCAGGAATCAGTCCACTGCTCCCGCGCATCAAATGGAAATTCATTGTTACCGGAATAAATAAATTTTACTTTGTCTTCGCAACCCAAATCATTTTCACTGATATCTGTTAGCAAGTCTTCCAGGTTATCGAAATATTTTGGATTGCTGAGATCTTTCTTTTTAAACTGGATAATGGTAAGTTTTTCATCTTTCTTTTTTTCTTCCAGAACGCGTTGTACCGGGTCGGCGTCTTCCATCTTCATTGATTTCTTGGAGAAGTTACCCAGCATCACCCAGACATTTTTTTTCACTTGGGTAAATACGGTATCAATATGCATATAATCCCGCTTCTTCGGAATTTTGACAATTGTTATTTTCTTCACCACGTTCTTTTCAAAAAGACATTTAATTACCTGGTGTGCCGCCTCCATCGTGGTGCGTTCACTAACGCCGATGAGCAAGTGATCTTTACTCACCACCATTACATCACCGCCTTCCAGCGTTACTTTATGATCGTCGCCTTCTTTAGGCAATAAAAAATGGTGAAAAGTATCGGGTATTTCAATAATATTATTATGGTAATCTTTAAACAGCGGATGGTTAAAGAAAATGTATTTCATCAGCAGCGCTTCGCGGGTGCGCGCTTTTTTGGCGGGCTTGTTCAGTAAAACAAAATTATTAATAACGATCCCGATGTCCCTGGTAAAAATAAAATTAGGGATGGGGGAGAAGATCATTTTATTATCTGCCAGGGTGCCACTAATAAATGTTTTTGCGAGTTCGACCGGCGACACTTCCTGCAACGCCTGCTGCATTGAATACGAACATCCTTCTATTGCGCAAACAGAGGCGGTTAGCTTTAATTTAATTTCATGATTTTCCAGCAATTCTGCCAATACCCACTGGAGCTCAATTACTTTATCCGATTTAAAAAATTTATCGTTGGCGGGCTTGTAAAAACGACGTTTGTTTTTCAGGCTGTCAATGTCTTTAAGCTTGCCTTTTATTTTTTCAGGGTCAAGAAAGTATAATAATATTTTGGTGTAAAAATCATATTCCTTTCTACGGATTGTTTCGAGGTGCACAATATCTTCAAATAACCAGTCCTGCGCTTTTGAAGGAACTACTTTACCAATGCCACTATCCGGACTGTGCACCAGTAACCGTCGCAATGTGCCTATTTCTGAGTTAACCTTAACCTGCAACTGCTGCGTATTCTTCGGCATAAATAAAATTGAAGTGATTGAAATAAGAAATGAATGGCCTTTTTTTTGCGGTTGTTGCGCTGAATAAAATATTATTGTTAGCCGGGAATATAGAAATTAGCCGGTAGCAATTGCACGGCAAAAGGGAATACAACAGCGACTGATGTATAAAAGGCAAATAGCATATAATAGAAATCCCCGTAAAGATAGTGCTTTACGGATGACGGGGTCTAAAAATGGCCGGTGAGACACCGGCCATGGAGAAAAAAAATATTATAATAACGAGCTGCGTTTTACCCTTTCATTATTTTATTCATGAACAGCTACCAGTGGCACATGACTGTGATAAGCTAATTTTTTTGTATGACTGCTTTTAAACAATCCACCTAAAAAAGAATGGTTTTTAGGTATGGTAAAGATCATATCAATTTTATAGTCCATTACAAACTGGTTAATGGCTTCAACAAAATCAAATTGGCGCATAAAATAATATTCCGTTTCATATCCTTCCAGTATCGTTTCCAGTTTAGCACGTTGCGCTTTATATTCTTCTGTTACCTCAACATAATGTTCACTGTCTACATTCACAACATGTATAAATGGCTTGAAAATATCAAGCACTGCCCTCAACGCCCCGACAGGTGTTGTTTTTTCCACATCTTTAAAATCTGAAGTAAATGCAACGTTTTTAATGCCCGTATATACCGCCTCGGGTGGAACAATCATAACAGGGCAAATGTTTTTATTGACCATGCTTAACGTATTGCTGCCAATAAAAATTTGTTCCATACGGGTAGACCCGGTAATACCCATTATAACAAGATCTGCTTTTTCTGAAAGGGCCAACTTTTCCAATGAATTGATAAAGCCATTGACAATCTTTCTTTCAATAAAAGAATCTTTTTCCTCGGCAAGACATGTTATAGCAACATCAGGAAACGAATTATTCAATTCAATTTTTATACTTTCCAATCCCAGCTCCATGATCTTTT
>JBDUAY010000313.1:0-6980 GCA_040004415.1 Bacteroidota bacterium
GGCCTGCTTCCTATTTTTTGAATAACGCAGGCGGTTCTGATGCGTTTGTTTCTAAACTGGACGCTTCCGGAAATTTTCTTTGGGCCAGGCAGCTGGGCGGACCGGGTGATGAGGTGGGCCGTTCATTGGCCGTTGATGCCAGCGGAAATGTTTATATCTGCGGATATTTTAATGGTACAGCAGATTTCGATCCCGGTCCTGGAACTTTTAACCTGGTAACTACTTCCGGTCAGGCTGCTTTTATTTGTAAACTGGATGCCGCCGGCAATTTTGTGTATGCAAAACAAATTACCGGTTCAGGTTTAAATGGCGCTATCAGTGATGCGCTTTCCCTTGCGCCGGACGGCGGCGGTAATATTTTAGTATCGGGAATATTTAGCGCAACAGCTGATTTTGATCCCGGTGCCGGCGTCTATAACATCACGGCATTCGGTGCCGGGGATGCGTATGTTTTGAAACTCGATGCCGCCGGAAATTTTGTTTGGGCGATTCAACTGGGCGGTGTTGATAATGATTATGCGTATGGGGTTGCAGCGGACGCTGCCGGAAATGTTTATGCCTCCGGTATATCGTTCGGAACCGGTGATTACGACCCTGGTGCTGGGGTATACGAACTTGGCAACGCAGGTGGCATTGACGCTTATGTTTGCAAGCTAAGCCCTTCCGGAAATTTTATATGGGCAAAGCAAATAGCCGGTGCCGGTACGGATTATATTTATTCCCTGGCAGTGGACGGCAGCGGTAATGTATACACTACTGGTTTTTTTACCGGGACAACTTATTTTGATCCGGTCAGCGGTGCTCACAGCCTTACGTCCGCGGCGGGTAGCAGAGATGCTTACGTGTGCAAATTTGATCCGGCAGGCAATGTTGTATGGGCAAAACAATTTGGTGGTACCGGCGATGATAATAGCTACGCCGTTGCTGTTGATGCAGCCGGAAATGTGTACACAACAGGCACTTACCTGGGGACGGTGGACTTTGACCCTGGTAGCGGAACGTTTACCCTGGGTACAACCGGCGGTAACCAGAATGCTTTTATCTCCAAACTGGATGGTTCCGGAAATTTTATATGGGCAAAGCAATTGGGCGGATTGTACAGCGTGCTGGCCAGTGCCGTTGGGGTGGATGCCGGCGGCAGTGTGTATGCAGCAGGCTCCTTCCAGGGCACAATTGATTTTGATCCCGGTGCCACCGTATATAACCTTACAGCAACCGGGAGTCATGATATTTTTTTGGTTAAACTGGCCAGTACCGCCCTGCCTGTACAGCTGTTGAATTTTTCAGCTATCGTACATGATAAAAACATGGTAGATATTTCCTGGGCAACTGCCACAGAAATAAACAACAATTATTTTACGGTAGAACGGTCTGCAGATGCACGCAGTTTTGAACAGGTTGCTGTAATCAAAGGAGCAACGAACAGCAGCCTGCCGCTTAGTTACATGACTACAGATAAAACGCCTTTACCCGGAAAATCATACTACCGGTTACGGCAAACCGATTTGGACGGAAAATTTACCAACAGTGCTATTGTACAGGTGGAAGTACCTGCCAGTTCCGGCGCCTTTACAATATATCCTAACCCTGTGCACAATCTCTTACAAATACAACTACCAGGGTTCGCCAATACAAAAATCGTATGGCAGGTGCAGGATGAAACCGGAAGGGTGCTCCTGCAACAGAGCGGTGAAGCAAATACCCTGCGTCAAACCATTGATGTATCCGCTTTGCCAAATGGAATGTATCATTTGGTATTAAAGACCGGTGACCATACAACGGTAAAAAAATTCATCCGGCAATAATAGTTTTTAAGCCTGTTCATCTCAAATCAAAAAAACTTACATGAAAAAGACAAAATGGATGGTTGTTATCATGGTTATTTTGACGATAACTTCCTGTAAAAAGCTACTTACGGATAATATTCCCGTAGCCCCTCCTGTTGATGATACTCCAATAGCAACAGAATTGGGTATACCCGTTGGTATAATAGTAACAAAAAATATTGGCGCAGGCGGCGGTTCACTGACTTCCGGCGATGGTAAAGTTGAATTGCAAATACCCGCCGGTGCATTGAGCGGCAACACGGATATTTCTATTCAGCCCATTACCAATACGGCACCAAATGGTATCAGCAATGGTTATCGTTTTATGCCTGATGGATTAAAATTTTCAACAGCCGCCACCTTAAAAATCCACTACGCTGCGGCAGATGTCGCCGGTTCATTGCCGGATCTTTTGGGTATTGCCTTCCAGGACAGTACCGGATTCTGGTGGCGTGTAAATAATTTTACAAATGACCAGGCAAGTAAAACTATTGCAGTACCGATGATGCATTTCAGCGACTGGACCCTGTTTGAAGTAATGAAAATTACACCCTCATCGGCTGCTGTCAGAACAAACAAATCAGTAAACCTGGATGTAACATATATAAATGGAGATAATGATGATGAACAGACTGTGCGTTTGTTACGTAAGGTGGGAAAAATTACCTGGTCTGCAACTGCCGGTGCGTTATCAGTTACTACGGATAATACAGATATGTCGCGCGTGTATAAAGCGCCGGCAACCATTCCTGCAGCTAACCCTGTGGCCGTTTCTGCACAAGTGCAGATCACATTTAAATACCATGGCAAAACATTTAATAACACGACGCTGGTCGCTAACATTGCTATTTACAATACGGATGAAGTGTATGTGCTGGAATTAAAAATAGAAGACGGGCATTGGTGGCAGGGCATGGTAGCCATTGATTCTGTCAGTATGCGCGTGAAAGTGCAGGATACGACGGTGACTATTTCAAACATTGTAAATTTCCCTTCTGCCGCGGTTCCTCCCACACTTGTTGCGGGCAACGCAACTGTTATTTGGATTCCTGATCCTATTGGCGAACTAAATATTACCAAAGCAGCGGGGCGTAATGCAGTCGATTTTTTTGGCGACAATACGGGTTACTTAGGGTTTGATTTTACGCACACCGGTGTGCATACACCAAAGTACCACGTTGTTACACCGCCCAGTAGTGATCAGTATTATGGTGGAACCCCCGATCCCGGATTTCTCCTGGGGACTTCGTTTCATACCACTGCAGGCAGAATTTATTATGAGCAGGGCACTACTGATCCTTACAGTAATATTATCGTAACAGTAAAATTAACCCTGCAGTTTTAAACACTGACTGACAAAATGTAAAATCTTTACCAGAAAAGATATCAGTTACTTTGCCGGAAATTTCGTGGAGGTTGAATGCCAGGCAATGTATGGACCGGTTGGGGGTAAAAATTAGTGGATCGCAGTTCGCGAATTTTCCAGGCGATCGCAGTTAATCATGCGCATGTTGTTGCAGCCATTTTCCCTGGCCCTGCCGGTAGCCGGGTATGTGACTTTAAAATGATCACCGGGGTAATGCCCAAAGCGGATCGTAGCCCCGATTTTTCGATATTGCCTTCCAGTAAATGCAGCGTATCATTTAAGTGATAGGTATCTCATTGCCTGCTGATAGGTGCATCTGATCGGCCAGGCCTTTTTTTAGCTAATCACAGTTGTTTTTTAAGCAGAGCGGTATGCCGCATTGTTTCCAGTGCGCCAGTGCGATGGGGTTTAACTGTTTGGTGATGGGGTTCCCACTCCGCATTTTATTCCAGTTTTCCCGGTGGCTTATCATCATACAATTGCATAAAATCATAAAACGATTTCCGATCGCCCTTATTTTTCAAATGCGAGAAGATAGACTTAAGACTGATTGTTTTATTGAACGTGTACGCGCGTTTGATCAGTTCACTAACAACGTTCTTTTTTTCCCTGATTTTATTATTGATTTCAAATGCAAATGGATGCGATGATTTCACCCATGCATCTTAAGTTCCATTCCATTCAGCTCGCTTTACTTTTTGCGGCGTTGGGATTGTGTAATACCGAGCCTGGTTACCTGCTTTGATGCGGATATAAATAGAATAGAGGCGGGATGTTCTTTTCATTTCTCCAATGTAGTAATATGGCGATATGCGGCAAATTCATATCATCCTCAATTTACAGCAATGTTGCAAAAAAACCGTAAACAAAACCGTAAACAAATTAAGGAGTATAAGAGATATTAACAGCGTGGTCTAAAACGACGAAACCCACGCCAGTAGTAACTTTGACGTGGGTTTAACACTTTTTAAGAATCGTTAATTCTTGCCTTTGGTAGCCCGTAGGGGAATCGAACCCCTATTACCAGAATGAAAATCTGGTGTCCTAACCGGTAGACGAACGGGCCATTATTTTTCGGACGGCAAAGATAACGGGCGGGGCAAATCTTGCCAAAAGTTTTTTAATTTGTTACCGTTTTTTATTTCTGCCTGCTACAATATACGCGGGTTGTACCAAATAAGCGGTTAAATCATTTTGAAGTATTCTGCTGAAACATTTAAAACCAGTCAAAAATTGAGCTTTTGGACATCATTTTATACCCGGAAAATGTAAAAGAGAATATATTCCAATATTGTACCTTCGTCCCCTCTAAAATTTTTAACTAATTAAATCTAATTGAACAATGAGTACTGTTAAAGTCGCCATTAATGGTTTTGGACGCATAGGCCGGTTGGTATATCGCCAGATTTACAAAATGGAAGGTATTGACGTTGTGGCCATTAATGATTTGACAAGCCCAAAAGTACTGGCTCATCTTTTAAAATACGATAGTGCCCAGGGTCGTTTCGACGCTGAAGTAACATCTACGGAAGATTCAATTGTAGTGAACGGTGAATCAGTAAAAATATATGCTCAAAAAGACCCCGCACAAATTCCTTGGGGCACCCACGGTGTAGACGTTGTAATTGAAAGCACTGGTTTCTTTACCGATAAAGACAAAGCGGCCGCCCACCTGAAGGCAGGTGCTAAAAGAGTAGTTATTTCTGCTCCTGCTACGGGAGATTTGAAAACAGTGGTATTCAATGTAAACCATTCAATCCTGGATGGCAGCGAAACAATTATCAGTTGTGCAAGTTGTACAACCAATTGTCTTGCTCCAATGGCAAAAACATTGAATGATAATTTTGGTATCGTTACCGGTATCATGAGCACCATTCATGCTTATACAAATGATCAGAATACATTGGATGCTCCTCATCCAAAAGGTGATTTGCGCCGCGCACGGGCAGCAGCAGCCAACATCGTTCCCAATTCAACCGGCGCAGCCAAAGCAATTGGCCTGGTATTGCCTGAACTGAAAGGAAAACTGGATGGCAGCGCACAGCGTGTTCCAACTATTACCGGTTCTTTAACAGAATTAGTAAGTGTGCTGGGCAAAAAGGTAACCATAGAAGAAATTAACGCGGCGATGAAAGCTGCTGCCAATGAGAGCTTTGGATACAATGAAGATGAAATTGTAAGCACAGATATCATCGGTAGTCACTTCGGTTCTTTGTTTGATGCCACACAAACTAAAGTATTAACGGTGGGTGATAATCAACTGGTAAAAACAGTAAGCTGGTACGACAATGAAATGAGCTATGTGAGCCAGCTGGTTCGTACAGTAAAACATTTTGCCGGTTTAATAAGTAAATAACTTCTTACCTGTTATAAATGATGAATTTTAAATTTTGAATGTGTTACGTTTAAAACGTCATTTAAAATTTAAAATTCATCATTTTTAAATATATCCTGTTATGAGTAAATTTTCCAATTATAATTTCGCTGGCCAGAAAGCTTTGGTACGCGTCGATTTTAACGTGCCGTTAGATAAGCAAACATTAGCCATTACAGATGATAACCGCATGCGGGCTACCATTCCTACCATAAAAAAAATATTGAATGATGGTGGCGCTGCTATTTTAATGAGCCATCTGGGAAGACCAAAAGACGGGCCGGAAGACAAATCATCTTTAAAACACCTCGTAAAACACTTGGGTGAATTGCTGGGCGGAGCAAAAGTATTGTTTGCAAATGATTGTATTGGCGAGCAGGCATACATGACCGCAAATATGCTGAAACCAGGGGAAGTATTGCTGTTGGAAAATCTTCGTTTTTATAAAGAAGAAGAAAAAGGTGATGAAAAATTCGCGGAAAAATTAAGTAAACTGGGCGATGTATATGTGAACGATGCATTCGGTACCGCGCATCGTGCACATGCGTCTACTGCCGTGATTGCAAAGTTTTTTGCGGCAGAAAAAAGAATGTTTGGTTTGCTGATGGAAGAAGAGGTGTCCAGCGCAGAAAAGATAATGCACGATACACAAAAGCCTTTTGTTGCCATTATTGGTGGTGCAAAGGTGTCTGATAAAATTTTAATCATAGAAAATTTATTGGAACGCGCTACTGATATTATTATTGGTGGTGGCATGGCATATACATTTATGAAAGCAGAAGGGGGTAAAATTGGTAATTCACTTTGCGAAGAAGATCGTTTACAAACCGCGTTGGATCTTTTGAAGAAAGCAAGTGAAAAAGGTGTTTGCATTCACCTGCCCTCGGATTCTATTATTGCGGATAAATTTGGCGCCGATGCCAATACGTCAACTGCGCCAAGCAATAACATCCCTGATGGTTGGATGGGGCTTGATATCGGCCCTTCCGCCTGCGATCAGTTTTCACACGTTATCAAAAGATCGAAGACCATTTTGTGGAACGGGCCAATGGGTGTTTTTGAAATGGCCAAATTTCAGCATGGCACCAAAGCTATCGCAACGGCAATAGCCGCGGCTACGCAAAATGGCGCTTTTTCATTGGTAGGCGGCGGTGATTCTGTTGCAGCAGTCAACCAGTTTGGCTTTGCTGAAAAAGTAAGTTATGTGTCTACCGGTGGTGGCGCGTTACTTGAATATTTTGAAGGAAAAGAATTGCCGGGTATTGCCGCAATAAAATAATAGTAAAACAATTATGCCGGCTGCTGGTTTTAAAATCAGCAGCTATTTTTTTGCTTTTGTAGAAATGAGCGATCTGATTACAACTTATTTTTTCGTTTCATAGCTAGCGGCGTAAGTTGTAATTGCGGGGGATAG
>JBDUAY010000314.1:0-6969 GCA_040004415.1 Bacteroidota bacterium
AAGACTATCCTAAAGCAACGACTGCGTCATTACTTGGTAAACATTTTGGATATGACTCTATTGGAACCATTGTTGGCATTGCAAAAGATTTCAATTTTAATTCGTTGCATTATAAAATTGAAACCATGTTTCTGTATAATCAGAAAAACTGGGGCTTTAACAATATATCGGTAAAGATCAATGGTAGCAAAGCAAAAGAGGCTGTTGCATATATTCAATCTGTATGGAAAAGCAACTATCCTGATCATCCGTTTGAATACCAGTTTCTTGATGATCATTTTGCAGATGTCTACCGCGCAGACGCACAGGTAAGCAGTGTTGTGAGTGTGCTGGCAGCATTGGCCATTGTTATTTCCTGCCTGGGTTTATTTGGACTTGCGTCGTACTCGGCAGAAAGAAGAATAAAGGAAGTCGGCATCCGCAAAGTATTGGGTGCATCGGTACAAAATATTACGGCGATGTTATCGAAAGATTTTTTAAAGTATGTCGTGATAGCAACAATTATTGCCTGGCCGCTTGCCTGGTTTGCCGTGCATACATGGTTACAGGATTATGCATACCGGATAGATATGAGCTGGTGGATATTTGTTGTAGCTGGTTTGATGGCGTGTTTTATTGCAGTGATTACCATCAGCTTCCAGGCAATAAAAGCCGCGGTGGCAAATCCGGTGAAGTCATTGAGGACAGAATAACTGTAAGTGTAAGGCTTGTTCTCACCCGCATCATGAATCGCAATACCGTACACCAACTGTACGTTTCCGGACACTTTTTTTGATGTATAACCGCCTGAAACCCACTACGACAAACGCTTGTGGCATTGGCACAACTGTTGGTAAAACATCAATATAACAAACCTGTCCGTTTCATCGCCTGCAGCCTGCAGCTCAAAGCTTATATATGATACAGAATTATTTTAAAATCGCGTGGAGAAATCTTCTAAAGAACAAAGCTTTCTCATTTATTAATATTCTTGGTTTGTCTATCGGCATCTCAGTTTGTTTTATCATTATGCTTTTTGTGCAGGATGAACTGAGTTATGATCGTTTTAATAAAAATGCTGACAGGATTGTACGAATTTATTTTAAGGCGAACATGAATGGCGGTAAAATAAGTGAAGCAGGTGTAATGCCCCCGGTAGCAAAAGCATTGAGGAGTGATTATCCTGAAGTGGAAGATGCTACCCGCTTTAAAATGGATGGGCGGCCGAAAATAGAATACGACCACAAAATTTTTAAAGAAGCAGACGCTGCGTTTGCTGACCCAAATTTTTTCAGCGTTTTTAGTTTCCCATTTTTAAAAGGCGATCCTGCAACAGCACTGGCGCAACCCAATACGATTGTTATAACCGATGAAATGGCGAAACGGTATTTTGGCAATGAAGACCCTATTGGAAAAACCCTTACTTACAACAACAGCGGACAGTTTAAAGTAACTGGTGTTATTGAAAAAATGCCTTCGAATGCGCATTTTCATTTTGATTTACTGGGTTCACTGGAGACAATTGGCTTTGCAAAAAATGATACCTGGATGGAGGGTAGTTTCTTTACCTATGTGCTGATGAAAAAAGGTGCTGATTACAAGAAACTGGAGGCCAAACTTCCAGGCATGGTGGAAAAATATATGGGCCCGCAGATTGCGCAGGCAATGGGTATGAGCCTTTCGCAATTCCGTACAAAAGGGAATGATTTGGGATTTGCGCTGCAACCCCTGACTGCTATACACCTGCACCCTGAAACCACTACCGAACTGGAACCCGCTGGCAATGTAAAATATGTCTATATCTTTGGCGCCATTGCTATCTTTATGCTGCTGATAGCAACGATTAATTTCATCAACCTGTCAACCGCAGGTGCTGCCAAACGGGCAAAAGAAGTAGGCGTTCGTAAAGTAATGGGCTCCGGCAAATGGGATCTTATAAAACAATTTTTATTTGAATCCGTGCTGGTAACTTTTATATCATTATTGATTGCTGCAGTGATGGTGAAATTGGCGTTACCGGTCTTTAATAATCTTTCAGGAAAAAATTTAGTGTTTGGTTTTGATATGAAACCCGTAGCCGGTTTTATTGCGCTTGGCCTTGGCGTGGGACTGCTCGCGGGTATTTATCCGGCGTTTTTTCTTTCATCATTCAAACCAATTGCAACATTAAAAGGAAAGTTTAGCGCCAGCACAAAATCATTGGGGCTAAGAAGCAGCCTGGTTGTTTTTCAGTTCTTCATCTCCGTTAGTTTGATCACCGGCACCATCATTGTGTACCAGCAAATGAAATTTATCCAGAACATAAAACTCGGTTATAATAAAGAACAATTGCTGGTAATACCAAACTCATGGGCACTGGGAAAAAACGAAAAGAATTTTAAAGACCAGCTGCTGAAAGACACCAGGGTAGAAAATGTAACCATATCTGGTTACAAACCTGCAGGGCCAACCAATAACAACAATGCAATGGCGTATCCTGAAGGGAAAGACAACCAGGTAATGACATCGCTGGAATATAAAATTGATGAACGATATATACCTACACTCGGCATACAAATGGCAGCAGGAAGAAATTTTTCACCGGCATTTCCTACTGATTCTTCTGCTATGATAATTAATGAAAGTGCCGCAAAAATATTTGGATGGGGAGATAATGCTGTTGGACAAAGAATTGTTCGCGAAAATAGTGATCATGGAAAAAATTATGTGTACACCGTTGTTGGCGTAGTAAAAGATTTTCATTTCAGATCATTACATGAAGCCATCACGCCATTGCTGATGGTGCTGGAACCGGAATCTGGCATCATCGTTAAAGTGAGAACAAAAGACATTGCGGGTTTACTGACTTCTATGAAACAGCAATGGGCTTCCTACAATATAGAAGAACCATTCAGCTATGCGTTTATGGACGATTTGTATAATAAAACATATGACGCAGAACAGAGAACAGGTACAATACTCAACATTTTTGCAGTGCTTACCATATTTGTTGCGTGCATGGGCTTGTTTGGTTTGGCAACGTATACAGCAGAACAACGTGCAAAAGAAATTGGTATCAGGAAAGTATTGGGTGCCAGCGTAACGCAGGTAACCAGCATGCTTTCGAAGGAGTTTGTAAAACTGGTACTGATTGGCTGCCTGGTGGCATTTCCATTATCGTGGTGGGCGATGCATAAATGGCTGCAGGATTTCGCTTACCGCGTAGACATCAGCTGGTGGGTATTTGTACTGGCCGGGTTTTCAGCTTTATTAATTGCATTGTTAACCGTAAGTTTTAAAGCCATCAAAGCGGCATTGGCAAATCCGGTGAAAAGTTTGAGGGCAGAATAAAACGCCTTTAGCTATAAGCTGATAGTTAATGGAAAAATAAAATAAATGAAGGCTAAGCTAATAACCAACGGCTAAAAGCCAACGACTAAAAGCTGTTTTTATGATCAAAAACTATTTCAAAACTGCCTGGAGAAGTATCTGGAAAAACAAGACAACCAGCATTATAAACATTGCTGGTTTATCTGTTGGTATGACTGCCGCAGTACTTATTTTATTATGGGTTCAGAATGAAACCAGCTTCGACAATTACAAAGGCAAAGACAACATTTACCGCCTCACTACCCGCCTGCCTGCATCGGGTTGGGTGTGGGAAACCACTCCACTCCTGCTGGCAAACGCGATAAAGAATGATGTTCCCGGAATTGAAAAAACAACACGGTTATATACCAGTGCACTGCCTGTTTTTAAAATCAAAGGAAATTTATTCTATGAAAAAGATTGTGCGTATGTTGACAATGACTGGTTCAGTTTCTTTCCTTACCAGTTTAAAGAAGGCAACGCCATTTCATTTAATCAACATCCATTCAGCGTTATACTCAGTAGTTCCGAAGCCAAAAAATATTTTGGCGATAGCAGTCCTGTCGGGCAAACGATTCATATAGACACCATAGATTATCGCGTAACAGGTGTTGTTGCTGATGCGCCAGTCAACTCAAGTTTTCAATACAAAGCCTTTATTCCTATTGCGGCATTGCTCACCAATCCTCAAATAAAAGCCAACGACGAACAGTGGGGCAACGCCAACTATATAACTTTTATACAAACAATGGCCGGCATGAAGCCCGCTGCGCTTGCTGTTCAAATAACAAATGCACTGAAAAAGAAAGCAAATGATAATGATGAAGCGCCGATAGATATGATTTCTTTATCCGCTATGCATTTTGAAACAGAAATACAAAATTCTGCTTTTGTTCACAGCAACCACAATACGGTATATATATTTTCCTTTCTTGGTTTCTTGTTGTTATTGATAGCCTGTATCAATTATGTAAACCTTACAACAGCCAAAGCCAGTCTGCGTGCGAAAGAAGTCAGCATACGAAAGATGACCGGTGCCAATCGTTCAAATCTTTTTATACAGTTTGTTATAGAATCTGTTTTTATCAGTTTCTTGGCTTTGATTACAACCTTGGTTTTGGTACAGCTTTTCTTACCGGTGTTTAATGAACTTACCGGCAGAACTTTCTCCCTGCCAATAACATCCGGTTCTTTATGGCAAGTTTTGAGCATTACACTTTTTGTTGCATTGATACTCAACAGCGTTTATCCTGCGCTGTTATTATCTTCTTTTAAACCGCTCAGTGTGTTCAGGGGTACAACAGTTCTAAAAATGAAGGACAGCGCTTTCAGAAAATCACTGGTGGTGCTGCAGTTTACTATTTCAGTAATCCTTATCGCCGGCACTATCATCATTTATAAACAAATGCAGTTTGTACAAAAAGGCAATCCTGGGTATAACCGCTCGCAGGTGTTGTCTCTCCGGTTGCCGTACAATATTAACCGTTCGGCCAAGGAATCGATCATGCGTGCCATAAAGCAGGACCTGCTTTCACAAAACGGCATCGAAAGCGTTTCAACTTCTAACCAGCCAATTGTAAATATGGGCAGTTATTGTTCAGAATGTGCAGACTGGGCTGGGCATGATACCAGCTATAAACCAAAAATTGCCCAGCTTTCTGCAGACGCTGATTTTCAAAAAACCATGCAACTGCAAATGAAGGAAGGCAGTTGGTTTCGCGATGATAATGGCATCGACAAAAAATCTTTTATATTGAATGAAACTGCCGTTAAGGATTTTAACCTGCGCATACCCGCTGCAGGACAACAATTTATTTTTAAAGGCGATACCGGCCAGATCATTGGTGTGGTAAAAGATTTCACGTATAAAAGTATGCATGATAAAATAGGGCCTTTGGTTGTGTTCAACAATCCGTTATGGAGGAACCAGTTTGTGGTACGCACGCAAGCCAAAAATGCGTCGCTGGCGTTGGCGGGTATTGAAAAAGTCTGGAAAGAATATATACCAGGCAGTCCGTTCGAATATAGTTTTTTGGATGAAACATTTAACACCCTGTATCAGGAAGATCAACAAACATCTTTCCTGATATTGGTATTTGCAGCTATTGCAATTGTTATTTCCGGGTTGGGGTTATTTAGCCTGGCCGCATTTGCAGCAGAACAACGCACAAAAGAAATTGGAATCAGAAAGGTTTTGGGTGCCACCATAGCCGGTATCACCACGTTACTGTCAAAAGATTTTATAAAGCTTGTATGCATCTCGATCCTGATCGCCTCACCGGTTGCCTGGTGGGCCATGAACAAATGGCTGGAAAATTTTGCCTACCGCATCACCATCAGTTGGTGGATGTTTGCAGCAGCAGGTTTGCTGGCAATGATTATCGCATTGTTCACCATTAGTTTTCAGTCAATAAAAGCAGCGCTGGCAAACCCGGTGAAGGCATTGAGAAGCGAGTAGTTCATAGGGAACGAACCACCCCTGCCAAAATCAGGTAATGTGATAATGGACAAAGCAGAACAAATGTTTTTTTATGGGCCGGGCAGTTGCCTGTCAATAGAACATCGTTGCCCGCCCGGATGAATCCCCGCCAGAATGAATTCTTTCGGGCTGGCGTTCGGACGGGCGTCGCACGCTTTTACTTTTTGCTCTGTACTGAACGCTGTTTAAGGTATAGAACAGATCGATGTACAGCCGGGTCAGTAATAACGCCAGCTGTATAAAGAAATGAAAACATTCAAACCAGGCATTATCAAATCAGATACCAAACATTCTAAAGACAATGCTAAAAAATTATTTCAAAGTTGCCATTCGCAGTCTGTTCAGAAGAAAGGGCTATACGTTGATTAATGTGCTTGGCCTGGCAACCGGCATGGCCGTATGCCTGCTGATTATATTGTTTATTCAAAGCGAGCTGGGCTACGACTCGTTTCATAAAAACGGGAAAAATATTTACCGGGTGGTGCTTGACCGGAAATATCCCGGCCGTTCTTCATCTTATTCTATGATACCCCCTTCCATCGGGGAATCTATACAGCATGAATATCCTGAAGTATTGCAAAGCACAAGACTGTTTGATTTTACCGGTACGGGATCTTTCCTGGTTAAGATTGGTGATAAAACATTTGAAGAGAAACATGTGCTGATGGCTGACTCAAACTTTTTTAAAGTTTTTACAGCTGTTATTTTGCAGGGTAATGCCGCCACCGCCCTGCAAAAACCAGCTACCGTGGTTATTACCGAAACAACGGCAAAAAAATATTTTGGGTCTGCTGCCAATGCTGTCGGAAAATCTTTTGCAGCAGGTGATAATAACAATGAACATTTTATTGTAAGCGCTGTTTGCAAAGACTGGCCGGACAATGCGCATTTTACTTTTAACATGTTAATCGCATCCGTTACTTTTCCGTTTACAAAGGCATCAAATTACACCGGCTTCTCTGCACATACGTATTTGCTGCTAACGCCCGGCGCAAACCCGGCTTCAGTCGAAGCTAAATTCCCGCACATTATTGATAAATATGTTTCAGGTGAAATAGCCAAGAATTTCAACATGAGCTATGAACAGTTCATTGCTTCGGGTAACGGATATCATTACTACCTGCAGCCACTTACAAAAATTCATCTTATTTCTGATCTGGAGG
>JBDUAY010000029.1:0-23113 GCA_040004415.1 Bacteroidota bacterium
GATGAGTGCTGACTTTGGCAATTGTTCAAGTACTGCTACCAGAAACATAACCGTGTCTGCATTGCCTGCTGTTGATTTTTATTCAGCCAACAGCAATAGTTTTTGCAAAGGCCCTGCTGCTATAGTCTTTCAGAATCTTACCGCTGATGTGGCATCCGCTTCGTGGAATTTTGGAGATGGCGGTACCAGCAATTCCGCTGCTCCCTCTGTTACACATACTTACGGGGCAGCAGCTTCCGGTAATTTTACAGTCACACTTGCAGTCACAGATAGCAAAGGATGCAGTTCCACCATAACTAAACCGGGCTATGTAAATATTTTGGCACCTTTTGTAACCATTGGGGGTATACCAGGCGGACTATGCAAAGGACAAACTTTCACCCCATCTTTTACGGGCGGTACAGTAGATGGAGTAGGTTCTTACGATTGGGATTTTGGAGATGGTAGCCCGCACAGTAATCTAAGCGTTCCCGCACATTCTTACGCAGCCAATGGAAATTATACGGTTAAGCTAACTATTGTAACCACCAGCGGCTGTACAGCATCTGGCACATCCAGCAACCCGATACAGGTGAGTGACGCGCCCGTAGTAAATTTTGATAAAGACAAGGATCCTGTTTGTCATTCTGACGTTGTTACATTTACCAATTTATCAACGCCGGTGAATGCGCCACCCAATGCTGTAGTATGGAGTTTTGGTGATGGCACAACTTCCACCTTATCAAATCCGCCCCCGCATAAATTCCCGGATACCGGGGCCTACACAATACAATTAAAAGTTACCAATTTTGGCTGTTCCGACTCACTAACAAAAGTTGGGCTTGTACATGTATTACCACCGGTTGCCAATTTTGGCTATAAAGTAATGGATTGCAATCTCAAAACCAATGTCACTTTTATAGATTCCTCCAAAAATGGCGACATTGCAACTTATGGAGCTTTATCTTATATATGGAATTTTGGCGATGGTAGTCCTACTGATTTAACCCCAGCTCCTGTACACACATACCCCGCAATAACTTCGTACAGCGTTCAGCTGATAATTAATAATACTTTATGCCATGATACTATAACCAAAATAGTTGAGCTGATAAGTGACAAAGCTGCTTTTGTACTGGACAAACCTGTTTATTGCAGAAATGAAAAGATTACTTATTCGTCTACAAATAACACATCGCATATAAAAGTATTTAATTGGGTAGTGGATGGCGTACCGCATGTTACAGACCAGGCAGGTTATTATGATGGTTACCCAGTAACTGGCAGTCATACGGTTCAGCTGATTACAACAGATATAAATGGTTGTTCTGATACCAGCGCTCCACAAACCTACTCCGTTACGGGTCCAACAGTTGCATTTGGCCTGGCCACCAATGGCGGTTGCAAGGGAAGCACACTTACATTTATTGATTCCTCTACATCTGTGGGAACAATTAAAAGCTGGACCTTTGATTTCGGTGATGGCATAATAAAATCATCGGTTGCTCCTTTTACCCATCAATATGCAGATACAGGTTTGTACCAGGTAAAACTTACCGTACAGGATGATATCGGCTGCCAGGATTCAATGGTAAAGCCTGTTCTTGTTACCAAACCATTACCCAAATTTAGTGCAGCACAAACAACTTTTTGCCCGGGTGTACCGCTGCAGTTTACAGATTCTTCTGCTGGTAAGGGCTTAAGCTACAACTGGAATTTTGGCGATGGCCAAACAGATAGCGTAAAAAATCCTTTGCATCAATATAGTGTACTGCGCGACAGTGTTTATAGCGTGACATTAATAGTGAAAGACACTTCAGGATGTTCTGACACACTGGTACAAAGCAATTACATTAAAGTAAGGTCTCCAAAGGCGTTGTATAGTGTTACCGACACGGTCACGTTTTGTCCACCGCTGGAAACAAAATTTTTCTTTACGGGGAAAGATTATGAATCTTTTAGTTGGGATTTTGGTGATGGCGGCGGTCCTTCATCATTGGCAAATATTAATCACTTTTATAATAAATACGGAAGTTACCAGGCCAAATTGTATGCGGTTGGATTTGGTGGTTGCATAGATTCGGCCACTATTAACATTGCAGTTACAGATCCATATGCTACTACGTCTGTTACCTTTGATCCTAAAACAGCCTGCAATAACCTAACCGTTATTTTTACTGTAAAAGCGCCGGATTCGTCGAAATACTATTTGAATTTTGGAGATGGCGGTGTTGATTCACTCAAAACCACTTTTTCTCATTATTATAATCTTCCGAACGTATATTCTCCCTATATTTTAATAGCAGACAATGTTGGTTGCCAGGTTATAATTGGCGGCCTTGGAAATGTAGATATAAAAGGTGCTGTGCCACTTTTTGGGATAGACAAAAAAGCTTTTTGCGATCAGGGAACAGTAAACTTTACTGACTACTCGCAGGACGGCAATGATCCTATTGTTACCAGAACCTGGGACTTTGGTGATGGAAGCACACCGCAGGTGCTGCCGGGGGGTGCAACTTATACTTATACCAAACCAGGCTTGTTTGTGCCCACGCTTTCTGTAACAACGGTGGCTAACTGTACGCAAACATTCACAGACACCATACGCGTTCTGGCTACGCCGCAACCCATTATTACCAGCGCCGATGGTGTTTGCGTTAACCTGCCATTAGCTTTTTCAGGAAGTCTGCTGGTACCACCCGATACAGCCATTAACTGGAAATGGGATACCGGTAACGGACAAACATCAACGCAACAAAATATTTCCGTTACATATTCTGATGCCGGCTTGCATCATCTAACACTCGAAGCAACCAACAGCCTTGGCTGTAAAGGAGATACCTCCAGGGACATAAAAGTATTTCCTTTACCATCTATTCAGCTCGCTGGCGATACTTCTATTATTGCCGGGGGCGCAGGCATAACGATCCCATTAACATATAGTCCAAATGCGACTTCATATAACTGGACGCCGGCTACCAGCCTCAGCTGTACTGATTGCTCCAATCCATTTGCTACTCCTAAATTTACAACTACCTACCAGGTGATTGTAACAGATTCCAATGGATGTATCAGCAGCAGAAATGTAACATTGGTGGTAATATGCAACGATAAAAACTTTTTTATACCGAATACGTTTTCCCCTAACAATGATGGATCCAACGACAGGTTCTATCCAAGGGGTACAGGCCTTAATCTTATCCAGGCAATGCGGATTTTTAACCGCTGGGGTGAGCTGATATTCGAGAAAAGGAATTTCCCGGCAAACGACGCTTCCTCAGGCTGGGATGGCACGTATAAAGGTAAACCCGCACCAACAGATACATATATCTACATGATAGATATTATTTGTAACAACGCAAGTATTATAACCTCTAAAGGAAACGTTACATTAATACGGTAACCAATGTTTGAAAATTTGTGTACGATAAAAATCCACTGGAATGAAAACCCCTGAGTGCGGAAGAAAAATATTATTGCCTGTTATAACATTGCTGGTATGCTTGTGCAGCCAGGTAAGCGCGCAGGACATGCATTTTTCTCAATTTTTTGAAGCGCCATTACTCCGCAATCCTTCACTGGCCGGGTTATTTACAGGAGATATAAGGGCACAAATGGTATATAGAAATCAATGGAACAGTATTACCAACGCATATAAAAGCGGATCATTTAATGTTGAATACAAAATGCCGGTGGGAAAAGGTGATGATTTTCTTACAACCGGTGTACAAGTGCTGTATGATAAAGCGGGCACGGCCGGACTTACAACCACAGAAGTTCTTCCCGCGCTTAATTATCACAAATCTTTGAGCGGAAATAAAACAACCTATTTGTCTGTTGGATTTATGGGCGGCCTGGTACAAAAAAGTATTGACAGATCTAAAGTGACCACCAACGCGCAATATGATGGCGTTGCTTTTAATCCGGCGCTGGCTGATGGTGAAACTTTCTCCAATCCAACATATGATTATTTTGACGGGTCAGTAGGTGCCAGTTTCAATTCTGCATTTGGCGCTGAAGATGCAAATACTTATTTTATTGGTTTGGCATATCATCATTTTAACCGCCCGAGAAATTCTTTTTACAGAAATGCGGCATCTGCACTCAATCCAAAAATTGTTGCTTCCGGTGGTATGAAATTTAATATTGACGAGAATACCTTTTTTACTTTACAGGCTGATTATTCTAACCAGGGAAATTTTAATGAAGCCATTGCCGGCGCAATGTATTCTGTTAAAGTTGGTGAGCCCGATGCACCACAATACATAATTCACGGAGGAGCTTTCCTGCGCTGGAAAGATGCATTTATACCAGTACTTAAAATTGACTACAATCCTTTTTCTGTAGCTCTAAGTTACGATGTTAATGTATCGCAGTTAAAAACGGTTAGCCAGGGAAGAGGCGGTGTTGAGCTAAGTATTTCTTATATCGGTTTTCTTGACCGTGGCAATTCTACCAGGGATAAAGTGCTGTGCCCTCATTTTTAGATCCTGGATTTTTTTATGTGTGATATTTTTCGCTGTATATTTCTTCTGTGCAGAAATTTATTTTAAATTTTTCATGCCTTATGAGTGCATGATGTTTTATTATTTCAACGCGCCATTCTCATTTTCACATTAGGTTATTTACAAATCTGATCGCACTAATTTTATTGATTCACATATTGGTATACCTTTGCAGACTTAAAAAACAATTATGAAGATTGAAAAAGGACAGCCAGCACCTGCATTTATTTTGCATGATACAGAAAAGAAAGAGGTTGCCTTACAAGATCACCAGGGTAAAAATGTGGTTTTGTTATTCTTTCCATTGGCATTTACGGGCGTTTGTACCAAAGAACTTTGTAGCGTACGGGATAATATCGCCATTTATAACAACAGTAACGCACAGGTATTTGGCATTTCAGTAGATTCACCGCAAACACTGGCTAAATTTAAAGAGGAACAAGGGCTGAATTTTAGCCTTTTGAGCGATTTTAATAAGGATGTTTCAACCATTTACGGCGCTATCTATGAATCTTTTGGTGGCTGGATGCATGGTGTTTCGAAAAGATCTGCCTTTGTAATTGATAAACAAGGAGTTATACAATATGCCGAAGTATTGGAAAACGCAGGCGAAATACCAGATTTTGACGCCCTTCAATCCACACTTAAAAGCCTTAAATAGCGTTAACAGATAGGTAAAAACCAAGGTTGTAGAAAAATCCCTGCAACCGGCTAAAAAATTGTGCGAAAACCTTTGTAATTTTGTTAAAACAGAATTATCTTGATGCATAAGTGTGAAATGTCATATCGCCTATGAAGATTTTTTACATAGTATCCATTATTCTATTGACCACACTTCAATCGAAGAGTCAGGCAAACACACCTTCATCCCAGGTGCCGGCTGCCAGGATAATAAAGTTTTATCCCAATCCTGCTGTCTCTCAAATCACATTCGATTTCGAACAAAACTCAGATAAATCATACTCCTTCCAGGTATATAATTTCGTTGGCAAAAAAGTATTTGAGGTTCCTGCTGTTACCCAAAAAACAGTTGTTAACGTAACAGATTTTTACCGTGGTGTTTATATCTTTCAATTGAGAGATAAAAATGGTAAGATGATCGACTCTGGAAAATTCCAGGTATCTCATTAACGCGGAAATAGTAAGATGGCCTTCATTCAATCTTTCTTTCAATAAAAATAGAGAGTGGTAACACGTAATTAGCGAGTAGGATCTTAATTCAAATCTCCTAATATTTTTATTAATCTTCCCGGTAAATTTTTAGCAACATGAAGTTATCGTGCCAGGGTTATTGCAGCTGCAGCTATATTACTTCAAGTTTAACTGTGGAACGTCAATGATGCAACGTCCCAACACATCAACAACTTAGCCAATCAACTACAAAACCTGCACAATCAAAAACTTCAAATAATGCGTATTCTCCATCCCCCATATTATT
Source organism: Bacteroidota bacterium (assembly GCA_040004415.1). Classification (GTDB taxonomy): domain Bacteria; phylum Bacteroidota; class Bacteroidia; order Chitinophagales; family Chitinophagaceae; genus JACMLD01. The sequence continues at coordinate 5,923 of JBDUAY010000029.1, forward strand.
GGATGATCAGCTGATTGTGTTTGGTAGGTAACCTGCCGCAATTTTCTTTTTGCATCTTTTGCCGCCATGTTAATTGTCTCGAGAAATAATTCCGGGCTAACTAAATTGGTACACGATGATGTTACCAGGAAACCTCCCGGCTTTATCATTTTCATTCCCCGTAAATTAATTTCTTTATACCCGGCAATGGCTTTCTGAATATTTTCACGGCTCTTCGCAAATGCAGGCGGGTCGAGCATCACAACATCCCATTGTTTTCCATCCTTGCCCCATTGTTTTAACACATCAAAAGCATTCATCGCTTCAAAATGGCAAATATTTTCAAGTCCGTTTAAAGCAGCATTCTTATTTGCCTGTTCCACTGCGCTTGCAGAAATATCAATTCCATAAACCTTTTTAGCGCCGTAATGCGCAGCGTGTATTTCAAAAGTTCCGGTATATGTAAATGCACCAAATACATCCGCTCCTTTTACAATTCTTTCAATTGCGCGGCGATTATCCTGCTGGTCTAAAAAATAACCAGTTTTCTGACCGTTTTCTATATCTGCTATAAACTTTAATCCATTTTCAGTAATACCAATATTGGTATCAAACGGCGCCGATAAAAAACCTTTCTTCTGTTCCATACCTTCCAGCTCACGCACGGGAACATCATTGCGTTCATAAATACCTTTCGGGCTGAACAATCTTTCCAGCGCTTTTACAATCGCCGGCTTCCATATATCGATACCCAAAGAAAGTGTTTGCAAAACAAAATAATCATTGAATTTATCAATGATGAGTGCCGGCAAAAAATCAGCTTCGCCAAATATCAGCCGGCAATTTTCGTGGTAGCCGAGTTTGCTTTTATAGCGCCATGCCTGCTGCAGCCTGTTATAGAAAAATTCCTCGTTTATTTGTTCGTTTTTATCCCTTGTCAGCAACCTGATGATAATTTGTGATTTTGGATTAATATACCCCCTGCCAATAAATTTCTTATCATGCGTAAACACCTCCACAATATCGCCCCCCTGAACATTTTCTTCAATACTATTTACTTCATTACCAAAAATCCACGGATGCCCATCTTCAACCCGCCTGCTTATTTTCTTATTTAATATTACTTTAGCCATATGCCGCATTTTAAGGGCTGCAAGTTAGCAGTATTTAAATTTTTTGTACCCAGTATTCATATCCAACAAACGAAAGCATGTTCCAGCTGCTATGAACCAGGCCAATACGGGATGGTTTAATACTAAATACGCTTATTGATTACTAGCCCTTTGCAGCATGCGACAATTTGTCTCTACCCTGGCGCTTGGCAACATTCTTGACTACCTTACCTTCGCTAACAATTTGTAAGATTATGCAAGAAAAAGATGTAAAAAATACAGTTGATACACCCGAAACTGTCAATAGTAATGAGCCTTTGCTGGATATGAATGCTGATTCTGATATAGCGGGAAGCAATCACCTGAGCAACCCCGCAGAAGAGGAAAGCGAAATAGAAAAATATCAGCAGGAAGCTGCAGCGTTTAAAGATAAATACCTGCGCCTGGTGGCAGAATTTGATAATTTCAGAAAGCGCAGTGCTAAAGAAAGAATTGAACTTATTCAAACTGCCGGAAAGGAAGTGATCACTTCATTGCTGGACGTTTTGGATGATTCTGAACGTGCCCAGAAACAGCTGGAAAACAGTACTGATCCGACTGCAACAAAAGAAGGGGTATTATTGGTATTCAACAAGCTGCGCAATACACTCCAGTCGAAAGGCCTTAAGCCAATGACCAGTACCGGGCAGGTATTTAATCCTGATTTACATGAAGCCATTACTGAAATACCGGCGCCTTCAAAACAACTGGAAGGCAAGGTATTAGATGAAGTACAAAAAGGTTATTACCTGAATGATAAAATTATCCGTTTTGCCAAAGTGATAGTAGGCAAATAATATTTATCCGCAGCCAGCATTGCGTTCCGGTGGCGGATTTTTTAGTTTTTACGCAGCAAACAAAACAGCTGATAGCTTAATTATTTTATGTCAAAGAGAGATTATTACGAAATCCTGGGTGTTGCCAAAAGTTCATCTGCGGATGAAATTAAAAAAGCATACCGCAAGGTGGCTATGCAGTTTCACCCCGACCGTAACCCAGGCGACAAGCCTGCGGAAGAAAAGTTTAAAGAAGCAGCTGAAGCCTATGAAGTTTTAAGCGATGCTGACAAAAAAGCCCAGTACGACAGGTTTGGACACGCGGGTATGGGTAGCAGTGCCAGAGGTGGGTTTAGCGGCGGCGGAATGAATACCGAGGACATTTTCAGCCAGTTTGGTGATATTTTTGGCGAGGATCTTTTTGGAGGATTTTTCGGCGGTGGCGGAGGACGGTCTGCAAGAGGTGGTGGCAGAAGCCGGGGCATAAAAGGCAGCAGCCTGCGCATTAAAGTAAAACTCAATTATGAAGAGATTGCCAATGGCACCACCAGAAATATAAAGGTTAAAAAACACGTTGTTTGTACAACCTGTGATGGAAGTGGCGCTAAAGATAAAAGCAGCGTACAAACTTGCGGAACCTGCGGCGGCAACGGACAGGTAAAGCGTGTTACCAATACTTTTTTAGGGCAAATGCAAACCGTAACCACCTGCCCTACCTGCAATGGCGAAGGAACAACCATCACTGCAAAATGTGGTAATTGCAAAGGAGAAGGAAGAGTGTATGGCGAAGAAATGGTAACACTGAATATTCCGGCAGGTGTACAGGAAGGCATGAATTTAAGCCTGAGCGGAAAAGGGAATGCGGGAGAAAGAGGCGGACCAGCCGGCGATTTACTGGTGTTGATTGAAGAAGAAGCCCACAAAGATTTACACCGCGATGGATTGAACGTTGCATATGATCTTTATATATCCATTCCCGATGCGGTATTTGGCACACAGCTGGAAGTGCCCACAATAGATGGGAAAGTAAAAATTAAAGTACCCCCCGGAACACAAAGTGGCAAAATATTCCGCCTTAAAGGCAAAGGCTTTCCTGAAGTAAATGGCTATGCAAAAGGTGACCAATTGATACATGTAAACGTATGGACGCCCCAGCATGTTAATACAGAAGAAAAAGGGATGCTGGAAAAAATGGGTGGTTCTCAAAATTTTCAACCCAAACCAGAAAAAACCGATAAAAGCTTTTTTGAAAAGATGCGCGAAATGTTTACGTAAAAATTTCGGCGGGTTATAAAATATTGAGCACATACACTAAGCAATTTCAATTCTTATGTATGTGCTTTTTTATTGTGACATAGCGCAGCTGCCAGCGTGCCACGGTCAAACACAGGCCATGCATAAAAATGAAACCAAAATAACCCTGGCAAGATAGCAGCGATTAACCCTGGTATATTAACCGCCAGCATATCCTCCCCCACTTTGACCTTGCCTGTATTTGTATTATCTTGGCGCCGTTATTTGGCGTACCTAAACCACAATTATGTTATCCGGAAAAAAAGAACAATTGGCAGGATGGGGCAATTATCCTGTTGCAGAATCTTATACTATTATTCCGCGCAGCGAAGCGGATTGCATAGAAGCGATGAAGGAAGAGAAGTTGATTGCGCGCGGGCTGGGCAGAAGTTATGGCGACCAGGCAATCAACGATAATAAATACGTGGCGGTATGTACCAGGCTGAATTATTTTATAGCCTTTGATGAAAAAGAAGGAATTCTTCAATGCCAGGCAGGTGTGAGCCTGGAAGAAATCATTTCCACTTTTGGGCCGAAGGGATGGCTGCCGATGATTTGTCCGGGTACTAAATTTGTAACCATTGGCGGTGCCATTGCCAATGATATTCATGGTAAGGCACACCATATTGATGGCTCATTTGTTAACTGTGTTGTGTCATTTACAATACTGGTGGCAGACGGACGGGTATTAACTGCTTCGCGAACAGAACATGAAGATTTATTCTGGGCTAATTTTGGCGGACTGGGTCTGCTGGGTGTGATACTAACGGCTACCATCAAACTAAGAAAAATTGAAACAACTTATTTCAAACAGAAGTCGGTTGTCATAAAAGATCTTGATCACATGCTGGAGGCGCTCGACAAATATGATCATGAATACAATTACTCAGTTGCCTGGATTGACGCGCTGGCAAAAGGAAAAAAATTGGGTAGTGGTGTACTGACGCTCGGTAATTCAGCAAAACTATCAGACCTTCCTTCAACATTAAAAACCGATCCATTAAAATTGCATGCAACCGGGAAATTAGCCGTGCCATTTTTCTTTCCGTCTTTTGTATTGAATGGACTTACCGTAAAAATATTAAACAGGGTCATTGCTTTTGTGCAAAATTCATCCAAAGAATTTGTGCATTATGAAAAATTCTTTTTTCCGCTGGATGCCATTAATAACTGGAACAAAGGTTATGGCAAAAGAGGTTTTGTACAATACCAGTTTGTAATACCGGAAGAAAATGGCCGGAAAAATTTACAGGAAATTCTTGAAATGATTGCAGCCAGTGGTTGCACCCCTTTTTTAAATGTGTTTAAAAGAATGGGTGACGGCCAGGGAATTCTCTCCTTTCCTTTTAAAGGCTATACGCTGGCAATAGATTTTCCGGTATCAAAACAACTGCTCGAATTTTCTCCCAAGCTTGATGCAAAAGTGCTGGCAGCGGGCGGCAGACTGTATCTTGGCAAAGACGCTTTGCTGGATGAAGCCATGTTTAAAGCAATGTATCCGCAATACATACAATGGATGTCTGTTAAAAAGAAATACGATCCTGCAGGAGAATTCAGTTCAAATATTTCAAGAAGATTGGGATTGACTTTGTAGTTGATATTTTATTACGCTTTTCGTTTCCTGGTCTTTCCATAAATCTTTTTTGCCTTCTCAACCAGTTCTATAAATTCTTTTTGCACTGAGTCGTTAACGCTATACGATTCATTGGCAAGTACAATGGCATCCGTCCAGGAAATGTTTTTGACATACGCTGAGTTTTTAAGCAGCAACGCAAATTCTACCACGGATGTTGCAAAACGGTGACAGGCGGGTAAATCAGTAAACTCAGTAAATAAAAACGGAACGCTAAACGAAGATGTTTTTTTGGTTGAATCTTTCGGACACCGGTAATTGACAACTGCTTTTGCAAAAGGTTCGTTACCAGGGTTACCGGCCGCTGCAATATTTGCATAGGTGGGCGTAATCTCAAAGATGGCCATCAGCGTATGACCAGATCCTACTTCACCGCCTTCTAATTCACTGAGCGAATCTGCTACTGCTTTTAATTTATTATCAAACCCAATTAACCGGTAATCCTTTACCAGTTGCGGATTGAATTTTATACTCAGGTATGCATCATCTGCTACCGAGTACAATGTTTGCGTAAGTTCTTTCACCAAAACTTTTTCGGCTTCTTTTTCATTGTCTAAATACGCAAAATTACCATTCCCTTTTTTTGCCAGTATTTCCAGTTTGGAATCTTTATAATTACCCATCCCTACACCCAGGCAGGTAAGATAAATGCCAGACTGCCGGTGTTGCGTAATCATATTTTCAAGCTCGTCGTCATTGGCCTGGCCCACATTAAAGTCACCATCGGTCGCCAATATCACCCGGTTGTTTCCACCTTTAATAAACTGGCTTTTTGCCAACCTGTATGCAGCCTGTATCCCAGATGCACCGGGCGTTGAACCACCCGGATATAAATCTTCCACTGCTTTTGTAATTTTCTCTTTTTCCTTGCCGGATGTAGGTTGCAGCCACACGCCTACCGTGCTTCCATATACAACGATAGACACCGTATCTTTTTGCCGGAGATTATTTATCATCAGTTTAAATGCTGATTTTAATAATGGCAAACGGTTGGGCATGTCCATTGAACCCGAAATATCAATTAAGAAAACAAGGTTGCTGGCAGGAACCGTGTCCATGTTCACCTTTTTTGCACAAACCTTTAAATATAATAATTCATTGCCGGCATTCCAGGGGCAGCTGGAAAGTTGTGAATCAAAATTAAAAACGCTGTCTTTCAACGGTTCTTTATAACCAAAATTAAAATAGTTAAGTAGTTCTTCAACACGTATCGCGTCTGGCGGCACTGTGCTACCCATATTTATAAACCTGCGCATATTACTGTACGAAGCTTTATCTGTGTTGATAGCGAAACCGGTTTCGGGATATTTCCTGGCGGGGATGAATTCATTTTCCAGCAGGTTGCTATACGTTTCTCCGCCCACCGACCAGTTATGCTTTTCATCCCAATGCATATCTTTTGTAGCAGATACTAACCGGTTTTTATGCAAGAGGCCAACCGCCCTTTGCATTTTCAATGTAATGTTGATATAACTATTTGCTGATAATTTAAGACGTTGTTCCTGGTATCCGTCAGAGAAAATGGCTACAGAATCTTCTGGTTTGGAGGTAACAATTCCGAAGCCGCCAGAAATACCGGTGTAATAAACATAGCCGGTAGAAAGTTGAATAATCTTTGTGTTGGGCAAAGGTGTACTTCCTTCATCTTTCACTTCTCCCCGAAGGTAGTATTGAGCAGATAGTGAAAAGGTGATCAACAAGGTTAGCAATATGGTGCATACATTTTTCAAACAGGCATCGCACTTGTACATAGTAAACCCTGAAAATCAAGGGGTATGTAACGGCTAATAAAACGTTTTTATCCTACGAGTTGGTATATTTCTTTAATATTTCTACCTAATCCATCGTAATCAAGCCCGTAACCAAGTACAAATTTATTGGGTATCGAGAATCCAAGGTAATCAATCTTTATGGCATATACAGTGGCTTCAGGTTTATGGAGCAGGGCGGCAATGGCCAGGGATGCGGGTTGCTGATGCTTAAGCTGCGGCAAAAATACACTTAGTGTTTTACCAGTGTCTACAATATCTTCCAGGATAATGATGTGCCGGTTAATAATATCCGTATCGAGCCCGATGGCTGTTATTACCTGTCCGCTCGATTTAGTTCCCTTATAAGAAGCCAGCTTGATAAAACAAATCTCGGCTTCAATAGAAATATGCTTGAATAAATCTGATGCAAAAATAAAAGAGCCGTTTAAAATAGCGATAAACAAAGGTCTTTTGTCAACATAGTCTTTGTTAATGGCAGCGGCCATCAGCTGTATCTTTTCATCAATTTCAGCAGCAGATAAATAGGGCTCAAATTCTTTGTCGTGTACGCGTAAATTTTGCATCAACAGGTAAAATTTTGAAAGGGTTATTTTGGTAAATGTTTTAACACGGCCAGTGTTTCAACCTAAAATTACAGCTGCTGATAAACACCACTGGGTTTTATATAATGCAAATAAATTATTTTGGATAAATTAATAATTGCTGACCAATCTTTACATCAAGTGAATCTAATTTATTCCAGGCCTTTAACTGATCAAGGCTAACGCCATATTTCCTGGAAATGCTGTACAACGTTTCTTTTGTTTGAACGATGTGGGTAGTTGAATCTTGCGTTGGAATAACAGGTATCACATCAACAATTACTTCTTTCATTAAAGCCTTTTTTTCTTCTGCCAGCATCGGGCGGTTGGCGGCTTTGGTTTGCAGGTATAATTTTTCACCGGCGGCAGGCTGCATGTTTTCTGTCAGCAAATTATACCCCAGCAAACTTTCCATTCTCATTCCTTCCGCCTGGCACACATCGTACAATGTTTCTCCCTGCAGCATGGTATGAAATGCTGATGAACCTGTTTTGCGTTTCCGCTGTAAAAAAATCAGCTGATCAGACGTCAGCACATCCCCGTCGTTGAGGTCATTGAAGTCGAGCAGCCGTGCAAAACTAACATGATATTCTTCTGCTACGCTAAGCAACGCGGTGCCTTCTTTTACAAATGCCACTTTGGTATTGTTAATATTAAATTCTCCTGTGGGATAAGAAGGCCTGATAAGCTTAATCTTTGCTTCTGGCATTTCCCTGATGGTTGCTGTACCGCCAGTTACGGGTTTTACTGACTGGATAACAATGGAAGAAGTATTATTGGAAGGATCAGTATTATTTGCCAACGATTCATTTGATGGCCGCAATTTGCCCATCGCTATCAGGGTGTATTGTTCAAGATTATAATCTTCAATCAGTTTAACCAGTATTTGTGCATAGCGGTAATTGGTAGCATAACCTGCCTGGCGCAAACCGTTTGCCCAGGCTTTATAATCCGTAGGGTCCAGTTGAAAAAGAAAAGCATACCGCGGGCTACCCTTCAGGAAATCTGAATGATCACGATAAGATTGTTCTGGTTGCGCATAACTGCGAAAACATTCGCCGCGGGCATCATCATCGTGATATACTTTATCGCCTGTCCAGGTATTTTTACATTTAATGCCAAAATGATTATTTGATTTTCTTACGAGGTCACTGGTGCCGGCTTGTGTTTCATGTATGCCCTGGGCAAGTTTGATGGCCGCGGGCACACCGGTACGCTGCATTTCATCAATGGCTATTTGCTTGTAGGTATTAATGTATAAAAGGATATCATCCTGGCGCTGGGCCCGAAGATTCACCGTTGCGGTAATCAATAAAAAACATAAAAAAAATCTTGCCTGCATCAGAATAATTATTTTTTAACAATCAGCATCAATCCATCACGTATTGTAAGAAATACTGTTTCGACGGTTTGATCCTGTTCAACAAATTCGTTAAATGCCTGTATCGCCTTTGCACTTTTGCCCTTAATTGGATCTTCCAATACTTCACCGTGAAACAACACATTATCTGCCAATATTATCCCGCCTTTTTTTAATTTGGGAACAATCATTTTATAATAATCGATATAGCCTGTCTTGTCCGCATCAATAAAAACAATGTCCCATTCCTCTGCCAGCGCGGGTATAATTTCAAGGGCATTCCCGATGTGTAAAATTATTTTATCCTTTGCATCCGACAAGTTAAAATTTTGCGCCGCCACGATGGCTTCTTCTTCACGTAACTCTATGGTATGCAACCTTCCATCATCAGCCAGCCCTTTTGCAAGCGATAAAGCGCTATAACCTGTAAAGGTGCCAATTTCTAAAATGCGCCGGGGCTTTAACATTACACTCAGTAATTCAAGAAATTTGCCCTGGAGATGACCGCTCAGCATATGCGCATGCGGATGCTTCTGTGTTTGCTGGTTAACCTGGTGTAGCAGGCTATCTTCCGCAGAAGTATATTTCTCAGCGTATGCCTGTACCAACGGGTGAATAAGATCCATGCGGGCAATTTTCGCAAAGATAGGGAAGAAGGTAAAAAGCGAATGGCGTAAGGGCTGAATTTTCGATAGCGGCTGCCTGATACCCTAACCTGCCCAGCCTTATTAGAAATTCGGTTGCAGAGAATGCTTTGTATAAAACTGCAAGACATTTTCCACCACTTCTTCGGCGGTATCAACCATTGCCAGCAAACCAAGATCTTTGAGCGAAATGTTTTTCTCTTCCATCATCACCATCTCCATCCAGCTCATTAGCCCGCCCCAGTATTTTTTTCCTACCAGTATCAGCGGAACCTGTGCCATTTTACCGGTTTGTATCAGTGTAGCTACTTCAAAAAATTCATCCATCGTTCCAAAACCTCCGGGCATCATAATAAAACCCTGCGAATATTTAGTGAAAAGTGTTTTGCGCACAAAAAAATTATCGAAGTTCAGATTTGCATCGCGGTCAATATAATGGTTAGACTCCTGTTCAAAAGGTAATTCGATGCCTAAGCCAACAGATTTACCGCCGCCCAGTTGCGCGCCTTTATTGGCGGCTTCCATAATGCCGGGCCCTCCGCCGGAAATAATTCCGAAACCTTCTTCAGATAGCCGCTTACCTATTTCTGCTGCCAAATCGTAATAGGGACTATCCTCTTTTGTTCTGGCGCTTCCAAAAATGGAAATGCATGGGCCAAGTTTTGCCAATGCTTCAAAGCCATCTACAAATTCCGCCATTATCTTAAATATCTGCCAGCTGCTTTGCGCTTTTGATTCGCTCCACCTGCGTTGCTTTCCCAGCTTAATCGTATCGTGCATGCATCAATGTTTTAGGGGTCATAGTATTGGGGTAAACCTTTATTTTTTGTCCCTGCAAATGATTGATGATACACCAACCATGGATTTGATTCTTACAATAAAACCTTACTTACAAAGACAAAGAATGCCATCGTTTTCGTTTGCAGCGAAATGCGATGGCATCCATATATGAAACGTACCGGTAAGTTTTTTAGTTTATAGCACGGCAGCTTTTTTTGAGATAATTAACAGGCCAAGAAAGGTAAGTAAGCCATTAATGATTAGTAATTCAAGCCCAATTTTAAAATCTCCCAGCAAGATTTGCTGGTACTTATCCAGTATGAAGCAAATGATTGGTGCAGCAATACAAACAATGGGCACCAGTTTATCATTCACTTTTCTTTTGGTTAGTATGCCAAATGAAAACAAGCCCAGCAACGGACCATATGTATAAGCGGCTACTATTAGAATAACACCAATCATACTGGGGTTGTTGATCCATTTGTACACCAGTACAAAAACAAGAAACATAGCGGCCACCATCAAATGCACGCGTTGCCTCGTTTTCTTTTTTACCGCTTCAATCATATCGTCGCGGCGCTGTATACCGATAATATCAATACAAAATGATGAAGTGATGGCCGTAATAGCGCCATCAGCACTGGGAAAAAGCGCTGAAATAAGTGCTACAATAAAAATAACAGATACCAGCGGTGGCATATAAGTAAGGGCGATAAAAGGAAAAAGTTTATCGCCAATAACATTGTGATCACCCATCATGAATTTTCTGCCACCTGTTGCCAGTTGTACAAAATGTCCGCCTTTTGATTCTGCGTATAAATACAATAACCCGCCCAGGAAAAGAAACAACATAATAACCAGCAGCAATATAATGCCGAGGCTCACCACATTCTTCTGTGAATCCTGCAGCCTCTTTACGGAAATATTTTTTTGCATCATCTCCTGATCCATACCGGTCATCGTAATAGTAATAAACGCTCCGGCGACTATTTGTTTTACAAAAAATAATTTGCTATCCGGATTGGTAAAAAATATTTTTGCATATCCCTTTTCATTCATCGCAGCGATACTATCGCCAATGCCTATATGCAAATTATTCAGGATATAAATAACACAAATAACCAGGCCTGCCAGCATACAGGTTGTTTGCAATGTATCTGTGTATACAATGGTTTTTACGCCACCCTCGTAGGTATAAAACAATATCATTACCAAAATAACCAGGGTTGTTACCCAAAAAGGAACGCCAAAACTTTTTAGTATTGTTTCCTGCAAAATATTTACGACCAGGTACAACCTTGCGGTAGCGCCCAATGTTCTGGAAAGAATAAAAAAAGAGGCGCCGGTTTTATACGAGGTAAAGCCAAGACGGCTGCCTAAATAATTATAAATAGAAGTAAGGTTTAGCCGGTAATACAATGGCAGCAAAACAAAAGCTATCATAAAATAGCCGATTAAATAACCAATCGTTATTTGCAAATACGCGAAAGATTCATTGGCCACTGCACCGGGCACGCTTACAAATGTTACACCGCTCAGCGAGGTACCAATCATTCCAAAAGCCACCAGCATCCAGTTAGAATTTTTGTTGCCGATGAAAAATGAATCATTATTAGAATTGCGGGATGTATACCAGGCAACGACGAGCAAAATGATAAAATACACGACAATAAAAGAAAACAATAAAAGCGGCGACATAATCAGGTATATGTTTTTAATTTTTCAGCGCTAAATATAAATAACTTTGAAGGTATAAAACTCTTTGTTAAGTTGCGCCCTGGTTTTGGATACCTTGTTACCTCAAAAAATTACATATCATGAAGATTGAAGCGGTGGCAGTATTTTGCGGATCGAAGAATGGCACCAATCCCCTTTACATAGAGCACGCAGCAGAATTGGGCAAATATTTGGCGATGCTAAAATTGAAATTAATTTATGGTGGGGCAAAAGAAGGATTAATGGGTGCTGTTGCAGATGCAGTATTGGCCAATGGCGGAACAGTCATGGGCGTTATCCCAAAAGTGTTGACGCAATGGGAACACCAGCATCTCGGATTAACAGAGCTTGCCGTTGTACCTGATATGCATAGCCGAAAGAAAATGATGTATGACATGAGCGATGCCGCTGTTGTTTTGCCCGGTGGCTATGGAACATTGGATGAATTGTTTGAAATGCTCACCTGGAACCAGTTAAAGATACACGACAAAAAAATTTACCTCCTGAACTCCGCAGGGTTTTACAGCCACCTGATCAACCACCTTCGATTTTTAGAAAAGGATGGTTTTTTATACGAGCCTGTTGAAGAAAGAATAATTCTTTGCAATACACCAGTTGAATTGTTTAATAAGATTGGGTAATCCTGTCCCATGAAGCTATCGTGTGGGCAGATCGTTTTTTTACCAGCGTTTGTAATTCTATTGTACTCCGATTGTGTCACACCCTTCTGCGGTAACGCTATACTGAACTTCAGTCTTATCTGCATATGTCATATCAGCTATCAAACATTCCTTCGTAAATACCCGCTACTTTCTAATATCACTTTTTATTATATCCGGGAACGTTCTCTAATAACCCTGTGCCTTCAGGCCGGGGCTTCAGCGTTTTTTTTTATTGGCTTTAGCCGAAGTTTGTTTTGGCTAAAGCCGGATAACCGGGGTTCGATACTCCCAGGCCTAAAGGCACTGGGTTATTTAAAGCCTGAGGTATACTTTTTTTTATAGCATCAGGCTTGCTGACCCTATAAAAAACTTTGCTGCTGTCATAATTATCATTTTTAGACAGCCGCTTAGTTTGTCGTTTGAGAAGCTATCCAGGCGGCGGCAAAATAATTAATTGTAAAAAAAAACTGGAGACGCCATACACGGCGTTTGCAGGATTTCGGCCAATGAGGCACCGTTATTTTTTGTAAGTAATATATTAGCAGACTAAAGATCAATACCGGTTTGCAGTAAAAGGGAGTGACACAACGATGTTTAAAGAAGGACGAGTGCCCGCGTCGAAAAAAAACCTTATCTAATCTTATTTGTTAAGAAAAGAACGGGGAAATCAAAAAATGCCTGCTTACAATTCATCAGCAGGCATCACAAAAATTATTATCAGATAATTTTATTACTAGTGTTTTCTCGGATGAAAATAAATATCAAACCCTGCTTTGAGAACAGGAATGATTTGGCCGTTGCCATCACGGTAAGGAGATTGCGCGCTATTAAGTACATCAATCAGCAAGGCTATATGCATACTACTTTTCCCAACTAAACGTTGGCCGTAACCAATACCTGCCAATATGCTTGCAGCACCTGTATTAGCAGAAAAAGATTCATGCGGCGCCGAATTAAAATCTGTAAATGAATAATGTACCCAATTATATTCTGGCCCTGCCTGCAAAAAAAGAAATGGCAAAGGATATATACGGGCAAACGCACCTACGCCATAGTTGAAACTACGCGTACGAACATTGTTGTTGTAATAATTGTACGGGTCTGCTCTTTCAGAATTATAATTCAGGTTTATTAATGCGCCCGCATCAAACCATTTAGAAAATGAATAGCCAATCTCCGGAGAAATACCTGCATTAAAATTATAGGTATCATATCCCAGGCCCAAATTACCGCCTATAAAAAGATGTTCTTTTTTAAACCCATCGCCATAGGTTTGATCATCGGTGTATGTATCACGCTGGCGTTCCCTTTCACCTTCGCGATAGTAACGCTGTGCCACTGCACCAGAACCTGCACTTATCAGCAACACTGCAATCAATATTTTCTTCACCATATAATAGATTTAAAAACAAAACAAAGAAAAAGCCAAACAGTTTAACGGAACTTTAATAAAGTGGCTTGTCAGTACAATCAAGTCATTCCGACCTCAAAAGAACGTAATTGTTTAAAGAAAATGTATTAATGCATTGTTAAGGAAATATCTTTCCGGCATTTAAAATATTATTAGGGTCGAAAACCTTTTTAATTTGGCGCATTAAATCAAGTTGCTTCTCTTCAAATACAATGTCCATATAACTTTTCTGCACCAAACCAATGCCATGCTCACCGCTGATAGTGCCACCTAATTTTTTAACCAGCATAAACAGTGCGCGCAGGCCTTCCACCATCTTTGGATCATCCTGGCTATTGATGGTTCCAATTTTTTTAATGCGGATATGCAGGTTGCCGTCACCCGCATGTCCATAACATACCGCATGAAAATCATACTGCCGGCCCAATTCTCTTACGCCGCGAATTAACGCAGGCAACGCCGCACGTGGCACTACCGTATCTTCTTCAATCGTATAGCCAACCAATTTCACCGCTTCCGCTACGCGCCTGCGCAGTTTCCACAGCTCAGCTTTTTGTTGCGCATCGTCCGCAAAAAACAATTCACCAGCACCATATTCTGTTAGCAGGGTTCCAATGGCTTCCATATCGCTCATCAGCACATCCATATTATTTCCATCTACCTCAATTATGAGTTGTGCTTCTGTATCATCTGTAAGCGGCACTGCTGAGCTGCCCACCATTTTACTTACAATCTGCAGCGCCTCAATCTCTACCAATTCCAACGCACTGGGCGTAAAGCCTGCGCGAAAAATAGCACTTACCGCTTCACCTGCTTTTTCAAGCGATGCAAATGGCGCGAGCATCAGCAAATCATATTTTGGTAACGGAATTAACTTCAGGACAATTTTGGTAACAACCGCCAGGGTTCCTTCGCTGCCTACTATGAGTTGTGTTAAATTATAACCGGTTGCGTTTTTTAGTACGTTGGCGCCGGTCCACATTATCTCGCCGGCAGGCAACACAATTTCCAGGTTGAGTACATAATCTCTTACTACACCATACTTAACAGCTTTTGGACCACCACTATTTTCCGCAATATTGCCGCCAATAAAACAGGATCCGCGGCTACTGGGGTCAGGCGGATAAAACAATCCTTTTTCTTTTACAGCATCCATCAACACTTCGGTAATTACACCGGGTTCAGTGGTTATCTGCAAATTTTTTTCATCAATATTTAATATTGTATTCATCCGGTCGGTACTCAGCAAAACGCCGCCGAGATGCGGCAATGCACCGCCGCTTAAACCAGTACCTGCGCCGCGTGGTGTAACCGGAATTTTATGCTGATGGCAGATTTTCATAATAGCGCTTATTTCCTGCGCTGTACGGGGTCTTATTACTACATCAGGCAAAAACAGCAGGTTCTCTGTTTCATCATGCCCATAATTTTGCAGCGTTTCTTCATCTGTCAAAACGTATTGATCACCTGCGATGGTTTTAAATTGATCTAAAAATGCCAGGACTTTATTTTCTTTTACTTCAACCGTTTGCATGCCACGAAATTTCAGCAAAATTCGGGTATTCCCTGCAGGTTCTGCGCGATTAGTTTTAACTGGCTAACCTCAATTTTTTAAAACCCCGTTGTACATTTTCAAATCTAATACTGATGAAATGCCTGCGAAACAAATTCTAATACAGCAGGTAACGCAGCACGCCAGTAAGTCCAGTTGTGCCCGCCATCGCGTGTACGAAACTCATGCGGAATTTCTTTTTTGCGCATAGCAATATGCACCAGTGAATTTCCTTCGTACAAGAAATCATCATCGCCAATGTCTATATACCAGCGAACAGACTTTTTAAGTGTATCAGGCATATTGTTTACCAACGCCAGCACACTCTGGCGGTTATAGAAGGCCGTTATATCCTGGTCTGAGATGCCGGGTGTTTCTTTTGACAGGCGTGTTTTGGCATCTTCCAATGTAAGCGGACCGGTACCAGCGCTTAGCGGGCAAGCAGAAGAAAACAATTCAGGGTGATGAAGTGCATATGTAAAAGCACCGTCGCCACCCATTGACAAACCTGAAACGGCACGGTAATGTTTATCAGCTTTTATACGGTATGTCTTTTCAATAAAAGGCATAAATTCCTGGAAGAAAAAATCTTCGTAGCGCCAGGTACCGGTTGCATTATTTGAGTAGCCGCGCTTACCGGTATTGGCATCGGGCATTACAATTATCATAGGGGTAGCTGTTCCTTCAGCAATGGCTTTGTCTGTAATGTTTTGTACTTCGCCAAACTGAACCCAGCCAGTCTGGTCGTCACCGCCGCCGTGCAATAAATATAAAACCGGGTAACTGCGTTGCGATGTTTCATAACCAGGCGGAAGATAGATGGCATACTTCCGTTCCATATTCAGTACTTTACTCCTGAGCGAGCGCTCATCATACACTTTACTGCCTTGTGCTATTCCAGCAATAAAACCGGTGCAGGAAATAAGCACGCATAGTAGATTTTTCATACAGCAAGTTTTACTAAATATAGTTTTCTACCCGCAATATGCAAAAAGGATTTTCAAACAATTCTTGTTGAATGAACATCTACTAACGCTTCCAAACATTATCTTTAAGCAGTCAAATTGAATCCATTACCACTGCCTGTTAAAATAATAAAATGAAAAAAATAATTCTGCTGATTGCAGTCGTAATCGTTACTGCCTCATTTTTTGTTCCTGCAAAAATTACATGGGTTGCCATTGGCGATTCTATTACTTATTTAAATGAACATACAAATGAGACAGGTAATAGGGTCACAAAGGGATACATGACGCGGGTTATTGAAAAACTACCCGAAATAAATTACATTAACCAGGGTCATAATGGATGGACCTCCGGTGGCATTGCAAAAGAAATAGATAGTCTCGGTATCGTGAAAGCGGATGTGTATTCTGTTTTTTTAGGGACAAATGACTGGTGGCAGGGCCGTCCGGTTGGATCGCTGGCTGATTACAAGAATAATACTGGCAATGCAACCGTGTATGGATCGTTCCGCATTATCATTAATAAATTGCGCGATCTGAATGCAGCTGCTAAAATTATATTGATCACACCTATGCAAAGAGTAGATTTTGTTTACATCAACAATATGAAAAACAATGCATGGGGATCTTATAAACCAAAAAACGGGCAAACACTGGAAGCGTTTGCTGCAGCTATTGATAGTATTGGGAAATTTGAACTTTTTGAAGTAGTCGATCTGTATCATCAAAAAGGAATGGACCTGAAGGACCTGGTGAAATACAAACGCCTGAAAGATCCGCAAACAGGTGCCTACAAAGATTATCCTTATCCTGATTTTATTAATGTTCCTTTTAATCCGGAGACGGATGAATATCCTTATCCGCCCGACGCAAGCGATATTACATTTGATGGACTGCATCCTTCTGATAACGGTAA
>JBDUAY010000315.1:0-6931 GCA_040004415.1 Bacteroidota bacterium
GTTTCTTTTATTTTTCCTGCTCAACTGGATTTTCCCGGTTCCTTCCAATATTGAATATTCAACAATTATAACAGATAGCAAAGGTGAGGTGGTGCATGCTTTTCTAACAAAAGACCAGCAATGGCGCATGAAGACTGAGCTCAATGAAATATCTCCCCTGCTGCGCAAAACTATTATCGCCAAAGAGGATAAATATTTTTACCAGCATCCGGGCATTAACCTGCTGGCGATGGGGAAGGCTTTCATAAAAAATGTATTTCGTATGAAACGCACTTCCGGTGCATCCACTATTACGATGCAGGTGGCAAGAGCACTGGAACCTAAAAAAAGAACCTATCTCAATAAAACATTTGAGATGTTTCGCGCACTGCAACTTGAATTGAAATATAGCAAAGACGAAATTCTTCAATTGTACCTCAACCTGGTTCCTTACGGCAGCAATATCGAAGGCGTAAAGTCCGCGTCCATTCTATATTTCAAAAAGAATCCGGATCATTTATCGCTGGCAGAGATAACCGCCTTATCAATTATCCCTAACCGGCCATCTACATTAGTGATTGGTAAAAACAATGATTTGATTATAAAGGAACGCAACCGTTGGCTGCAGAAATTCGCCATTGAAAAAATTTTCACCCAAAAAGAAATACAGGACGCACTCGATGAACCGCTACTGGCAACAAGAGGTATTGTTCCAAAATATATTCCGCACCTGGCTTATCGTTTAAAAAAGCAGGGAACAGATATCATCAGAACACATATTGAAATGAATACCCAGTTGAAAATAGAAAAACTGGTAAGCGATTACTCCAGGGCACTTACGCTTAAAAACATCCGTAATGCAGCTGTTATTGTTATTGACAATCAAACGCACAACGTAATCACCTACGTTGGCTCAGCAAATTTTAAAGACACAGTCGACGATGGCCAGGTAAATGGCGCGGCCGCTATCCGTCAGCCGGGAAGCACACTCAAACCATTACTGTACGGGCTTTGTATTGATGAGGGCTTGCTGACGCCTAAAACAGTTCTAACAGACGTAGCAGTCAACTACCAGGGTTACGCGCCGGAGAATTATGATAGAAAATTTAATGGCTACGTGAGTGTGGAATATGCTTTAGAACATTCATTAAATATACCTGCGGTGAAAAGCCTCCGCCTGCTGGGGAAAGATAAGCTGGTGCAGAAATTATCCGACTGCAATTTTCAACAAATAAAAAAAGATCAGCAAAAGCTCGGCCTTTCATTAATACTGGGTGGTTGCGGCGCTACCCTGGAAGAACTAACAGGCATGTATAGTGCTTTTGCAAATGAAGGTGTATACGTGCAGCCATCTTATACAAAAACAGACAGCGTTCGAAAAAAAGTAAGCATATTATCTGCTGCCGCTAATTTTATGATCAATGAAACACTTTCAAAAGTAAACCGGCCAGATTTTCCCCTGAACTGGGGAAGCACGGAGCATATGCCAAAGATTGCCTGGAAAACAGGCACTTCATATGGAAGAAGAGACGCCTGGAGTATTGGTTATAATAAACATTATACAATCGGCATCTGGACCGGCAATTTTTCTGCACAGGGCATACCTGAATTAAGCGGCGCCAATATAGCCACTCCTTTATTGTTTAAAATTTTTAATACACTTGATTACGATAGCGACCAGGATTGGTATACACAGCCAAAAGATTGCGATACGCGGCTGGTATGTTCTGAAACAGGTTTGCCGCCAAATGATTATTGTACCAATATTGTTACCGACTATTTTATTCCATTGGTTTCTACTGCAAAAAAATGTGACAATATGCAGGAAATAATGATTAGTGCCGATGAAAAGATTTCTTACTGTCAGAGTTGTGTGCCTGCCACTGGTTATAAAAAGAAGTTATATAAAATAATTACGCCCGACATGCAGGCATGGATGCAGGATAACAGGGTTGCCTATGCGCAGATACCACCACACAATCCCTATTGCGAAAAGGTATTTAAAGAAGGCGCTCCGCTAATTACTTCGCCATCTAACGGCACCGAATACCTGATTAGTAAAAAGCATCCTGAACCGCTTCAATTGGTTTGCCGGACAGCCGGCGATGCCAGCATGGTGTACTGGTATATAAATAATAAATTTTACAAATCGGGTAATATTGGTACGAAGCAATTTTTTATGCCTGATGAAGGGCCGGTAAAAATTTCATGTACAGATGATAAAGGCAGGAACCGGGATGTATGGATTAAAGTGAAGTATGTGAATTTGTAACATTATTCCCCGCAAATGTAAGACGCTTGAAAACCCGCAGATTTAATAAGAAGAAGCATCAATTACCCCAGGCCAATTTTCTGCCTGCCAGTTTCCATACACCATTTACCTGCCTGAATAAAAATGTAGCGCCCATTCCGCATTGCTGATCATCACAACGAAAGCCCATATCAATTACTGCGTATTGATAATCGTCTGTAAAAGACGGCTGCGAAAAATAATAAACAACTTTATCAGTACCATATTCTTTATCGTAATTCTTCACATGTCTTTTTACTGGCTGTGTTAATATTAGTTTTGCCTTTTCTTCATCAATACAAAAAGCATGTAATAATTCATCCTGGTTCCAGGTAAGTGACGCGTTATTAAGAAAAGATTTTTTTGCCAGCTCATTTAAAGTATAAACAGGAACATCTTCCTTCAGCGCATATTTATACCATTCGTCGTAATCAAATTTTTTAAAAGAACAGGGGGCGGCGACGGCAGAAAGATAATAATGAGAAAAGGTACTGTCGACCACTAACTTTGAAACAGCATTTACAAAATTTTCGTTGCTAACCGGTTTATTTTGTCCATGGCTGCTGGCATAAATAAAAATGGCTGCAACAAGAACAAACGTTTTCATACAGCAAGATCAAATAAAATAAGTTAAGGAGAATTTAAAACAGGACCGTATGGTTCACGTAAGGTGATGGAATATTTCCAGGCATTGTGTCCGCAAGCCGGAATAATACCCGATTCACCAGACCTTGACAAACTAAAAGTTTACCTGGAAACTCCCGGTTCAAGAATAATTGGTTTTGGCAGTATCACGCACACGTTTTGCGCCAGGTGCGGCTATCCTATAAAAATTTGGCAATGTCTTATTATACAGACATTCCAGGTAAAAGCCACACGCTCCTATCAGCCAAAACGCTTTTGTTACGCGCAAAACCGCCACCCGGGTTATCCAGCCGCTTTCATCCGCGAAGTGATAGTGTTATTGTTTGCGGATTTGCAAGCGGGCAAATTAGCCATCAGTTACAAAACGAATTAATCCATTTTAGAAACTTCACCGCTTCCGTGGACTACAGATGTTATTTTAGGTTCGCCTTTATAATGCACGTCGCCACTCGCTGATAATTCCGCATCAAGCGTTTCACTCGCAAATACATCTGCATTGCCACTGGCATGTACAGATACTTTTACATTCTCTGCTTTCAGATGAGCTGCATCCAAATCACCGCTTCCGTGTATAGCGCAGGATAAATCTTTTGTTTCCCCGGTCAGCTTAATATTTCCGCTTCCATGTATTTCTGTTTCTATATTTGGGCAATCCAGTTCCAACTCAATTTCGCCACTTGCAAAAGCCTTCACTTTCATTTTATTGCTATCGGTCAATTTGCCTTCACCGGTAATATTGCCCGAAGCATGACTTTCAATTTCGTTTATATCCGGTGCGGAAACATATACAGTGACATCATTAAAATCAATTAACGACACATTATCTTTAAAATGAACCGATAATCTTCCGTTAATTGACTCCGTAACAATGTAGGGCATTATTTTTTCATCGGCCTTTATACTTACTTTAAAATCGCCTTTTGATATTACGATATCCATCGATCCACGGCCCTCAACAGCCGTAAACCCTGTAACATTTCTTTGTTCCGTAAGTTCATGGCCGCTACCTCTTATTCTTCTTCCGTTGGCATACCTGCAGGAAGACATCGTAATTAAAAGTATCGTCACTAAAAAGAAAATTTTATTCATACGTAGATTTTATTGATGTCAATGAAAGTTCCGGGAGCGTGCATCATTTCTATCCGTCAACCTAATTAACTTTCTTAATGCTACCGGCACCGCTCACTTGCTGCGTTACATTAGTGGCACCGCCTTTATAATTAACGCCACCAGCGCCGCTTATATCTGCGTCCAGTTTCATACTGGCATATACATCTGCATTACCCGCGCCTGAAATATCTACCTTGGTGTTTTCTGAAAGCAATTCATAGCAATGTGCTTTCCCCGCGCCGGTTAAATCAAGATCAAAGGATTTTGTTTGACCCTTCAAATTAACTGTGCCCGCACCTGAAACTTCTGCACTGATAGCCGGCGCGTTAATATCCATATTGATGTCGCCTGCCCCACTCAGTTGCAGTTTCATATTTTCTGTATTGACAATTTTAGTTTCTCCGGTTATATTACTGGCACCAGATACGTCTATGGTGTTATACAATGGAGCACTTACATAAGCTTTTATTTTATGAGTAGGCCGCAAGTTTACATCCCCTTTAAATTTTATAACTATCCGATCACCTTCCTGTGTCACTTCGATATATTGCTGGAGGTTTTCGTCAGTTTCAATTTTAACTGGTTTTACATCCCCCTGTGAAACATACAAGTCAACCGCGCCCGATACTTCTACATTTTTGAAAGAAGACACATTGTGTTCCTGGGTTTTTATGTTGCCATTTCCATTTATTCTTTTGCCCATCATATACTGGCACGAGGGAGTGGTAATAGCCGCTACCATTAAAATCAATACTATTTTTTTCATGTTGTTGGTCGTTTTGGAAAGTAAAGATTGGGTTTTTGGGCGAATTTATACAATGCCCGGTATAAGACGATAATATCTTATGCCAGGTTACACGAAGAAGTTGGAGGAAAGGAACGCTGTTCCTGCTGACAGCGAAACAGCTTTCCGGATGATGAAGATACAATTTCCATTATATCAGGCCTAACAAAAATGCCAATCAGTTATTATTTTATAGATGCCTGCTGAAAGATTTTTATGTTTAACGCAATATTGGAAATCCTTTTTTGGCGCCAATTACCGTTTTTATAATCCAGCCAGCCATATCGACCAGTTTAATTACCCGGTTTTACAAACTCCCGCCCGTTTTCTTACCTTCGCGCCATCATTATGGAAAAAATCCTGATTCTCGACTTCGGCAGCCAGTACACACAACTTATTGCCCGCGCTGTTCGTGAGGCAAATGTGTACTGCGAAATCACCCCTTTTAATAAACCTGTTCAATATGATCCTTCGCTTAAAGGCATCATTCTATCCGGCTCACCATTTAGTGTAAACGATGAGAATGCTCCTGAAGTAAACATAGCCAGCCTTAATGAAAAACTACCTGTGCTGGGCGTTTGTTACGGTGCGCAATTAACGGCCAAACAATTTGGCGGAGAAGTAGCCAAAAGCAGTAAACGCGAATACGGCAGGGCCACCATGCAGGTAACCACCGATGATGTACTATTGAAAGATGTAAACAAAACATCACAGGTTTGGATGAGTCACGCAGATTCTGTATTAAAATTGCCGGGCGATTTTGACGTCCTGGCTACTACGGAAAGCATTCCCTTTGCTGCTTTTAAAAAAAGCAATGCTGCATTGCCGTTATATTGTGTACAGTTTCACCCGGAAGTTTATCACAGCACCGAAGGAAAAAAGATAATTAAGAATTTTCTCGTCAACGTTTGCGGTTGCAAACAGGAATGGACAGCAGCCCATTTCATTACCGATACCATTGCAGCATTAAAAAAACAAATTGGCGATCGTAAAGTTGTGATGGCGTTAAGCGGCGGTGTTGATTCTACCGTTGCCGCTACATTAATACACAGAGCTATTGGAGATCGGCTATTTGGAATATTTGTTGACAACGGCGTATTGCGCAAAAACGAATTTGAAAGTGTTTTAAAAACGTATGCACAGTTGGGATTACAAGTAACTGGTATTGATGCCAGGCAACGTTTTTATGATGGACTGGCCGGAAAAACCGATCCGGAAGAAAAACGAAAAGTAATTGGTAGCTTATTTATAGATATTTTCCAGGAGGAAGCCAAAAAAGTAGACGGCGTTGGCTTACTGGGGCAAGGCACTATCTATCCGGATGTAATAGAAAGTGTTTCTGTTCACGGTCCGTCGGTAACTATCAAATCGCACCACAATGTTGGCGGATTACCCGAACACCTGCACCTGGAACTGGTAGAACCGCTTCGTTCATTGTTTAAAGATGAAGTAAGAAGGGTAGGCAGGGAACTGGGCGTGCCGGCAGAAATGATCGATCGCCATCCATTTCCGGGACCGGGTTTAGCGATTAGGATTTTAGGAGAGATTACCCCCGAAAAAGTAGCCCTGCTGCAGGAAGCAGATCACAGATACATACAAGGCTTAAAAGATAACAATCTATATGCAACCGTTTGGCAGGCTGGCACCATCTTATTACCTGTTAAAAGTGTAGGTGTAATGGGCGATGAAAGAACCTACGAATTTACAGTTGCGCTGAGAGCTGTAACTTCAGTAGATGGCATGACCGCCGATTGGGCGCATCTCCCCTACGAGTTCCTGGCTTTTATTTCAAACGATATTATTAACAATGTAAGAGGTATCAACCGGGTAGTATATGATATCAGCAGTAAACCGCCCGCTACCATCGAATGGGAATAGTAATTGCAGTAAAGAATCAAAGCATTAAAGATTTTAAAGGATGAAAAAACCGTTGTTGCCTGCTTGTATCATTGTTCTTGCCTTTATCTGCCAGGGCAATTTTTCTTTTGCACAAACCGATACTGCACATAAACACTATACAGTTGCTGTGTTTACGCCGCTCTATCTTGATTCTGCTTTTGATGCCTCCGGCGAATACCGCTATGATAAATACTTTCCAAAATTTATTAATCCCGGACTTGAAT